>NZ_JARWRU010000760.1 GCF_029867845.1 Nocardia farcinica
TGGTGGCGTCGCTCCACCCACTACCCATCCCGGGCGCGCCGCGGGCTCTCCCTCCCCGGGCCGCCCCGGCCGCCCCCCCCCCTCCCTGTTAGCCTGCGCCGATGGCAGATCCTCATGCTCATGTCTTTCTCGGTGACCGGCTCGTCGCGGCCGACGACGCGCACGTGGGGGTCGCCTCCTCGGCGGTGCTGTACGGCCTGAGCGTCTACACGGTGTTCCCGGTGCACGTCGACGGCGACACCCGCACCGCCTTCCGCCTGCCCGACCACTACCGGCGGCTCGAGGAGTCCTGCAAGATCATCGGCATCGACCGGTTCGCCGCCGAGTGGGACTACGACCGCTTCGTGGCGGCCGTGCGCGAGCTGATCGCCGCCGACGCCCCCGCCGAGGAGGTGTTCGTGCGCGCGACCGTGCACGTCACCGCGTCCATCCCGGGGACGCGGGTGCGCGGCTGCGAGATCACCGTCTCGATGTTCGTCTACGACGCGGTGCCGATCGTCCCGCAGGACGGCATGCGGTTGAAATCCTCGCCGTGGCGGCGCATCCCGGACAACGCCATCCCCTCCCGCGCGAAAGTCAACGGCGCGTACGTGAATTCGGTGCTGGCCAAGCAGGACGCCATCGACAGCGGCTACGACGACTGCGTCTTCCTCGACGGCAACGGCCACGTCTGTGAACTCAGCGCCGCCAACATCTTCCTGGTCCGCGGCGGCACCCTCGTCACCCCGGACGTCTCCTGCGACATCCTCGACGGCATCAACCGCCGCACCGTTCTCACCCTCGCCGCCGAGGACGGCATCCCGGTGGTGGAGCGCACGGTGGACCTGACCGAGCTGTACATCGCCGACGAGGTCTTCGTCACCGGCACCTCGGCGGGCGTGGCGCCGGTGACCGAGGTGGACGGGCGGATCGTCGCCGACGGCAAGCCGGGCCCGCTGGCCGCCACCCTGCGCAAGCGGCACGCCGACGCGCTGCGTTCGGACACCGTGCACGGCTGGATCACGGTGCTCTGAGTCCCACCGGCACCGGCGTCTCGTCCCGGGTGGGCGCTACTGCCAGGTCGCGGTGGCCGGGTCGATTCCCTCGGCCCTGGCCGCGGCGTCGACGATCCGGCGGAACCACGCGGCAAGGCCGGGCCGGATGCCGTTGTAGTGCGCGGCGAAACCGGGATCGGTCTCGTAGAGCCTGGCGAGACAGACCTGCATCTGTCTGGTCAACGGGAAGTACGACTCGCTGAACACCTCCCGGTGCCGCGCCACCAGCCGGTTCGCCGCGGCGCTGCCCGGCGTCACACCCGCCGCCATCGCCTCGGCGAGGGCGCGGTCCAGCCCGAGCACGGCCTCGGCCACGGCCCGCCAGTCGTCCGGCTCGCGGTGGGCCGCGCGTTCGGCGTACTGCCGCCACTGCGTCGTCTCGCCCCAGCGGTCGCGCGCCTCGGCGGTCCGGTCCGGGTTCCAGTCCGGTCCGAAGATCTCCGCCTGCTGCCGCGCGGTCAGCGGCAGGCCGCGCTCGTGAGCCGCGATCATCCGGTCGAGGCCGACGCCGAGTTCCCGTAATCGCTCGATCCGTTCGGCCAGCTGGGTGCGCTGGCCGCGCAGCGCGCTCAGGGCGTCGTCGGCGGACTCGTCCAGCACGGTGCGGATGCGGTCAAGGCCGAGGCCGAGTTCGCGGTAGACCACGATGCGCTGCAACCGTTCCAGATCGGCGGCGGTGTAGAGCCGGTAACCCGCCGCCGTGCGCAGCGACGGCGGCGCGAGACCGATCTCGTCCCAATGGTGCAGGGCCCGCACCGTCACACCGAGGCGGGCCGCGACCTGGCCGACCGTCAGGCCGTCGCCCCCGCCCGGCCCGTTCCGGTCGCGCCCGCCCACCGCGCCGCCGCCTGGCTCGTCGGCGCCGGGCCGGTTGCCCCCGCCTGCCCCGGTCCACGAGGCGGTGTCACCGCGCCGATCGCCCCCGGGCCCGAGTGCCGTCGTCGTCACCGGGCGGTCTGATTCCGATGGCTGCAAGGTTCTGTGCCTCCTGGCTCGCCGGGTCGAAGGGCCGCGCGGCGGTGAACACGACCCGGGTGTGCTCGGGCGTGATCACCTCGATGTCGCGGGTGTTCCAGGCAGTGTCCCGCGGTCCGGCCACCGAGTCCGGCAGCAACGCGCGGCAGGCTCGCGCGACGGGCTCGATCTGGTCGAGCACGCACGCGAAGTTCACGCTCAGCGCGGGCGCCTCCGTGGGGATCTCGTCGGCCGCCACGAGCAGCACGTCCTGGAAGGCCCAGCGGCGCAGGTGCACGAGAGTGCCCGGCACGGAGAACAGCTCGATGAACCCGAGCCCGCGGGTCCAGAACACCGTCGACGCGGCGAGATCGGTGCTCGGCACGCGCACGAAGGCGGGCATGCCGTAGATCCCGCGGAAGGGTTCCGGCGCCACCGCGTCCGGGCCGGGCGTGGGGACAGGGCTGATCTCGAAGGCGTTGAAGTGATCGCCGGTGGTGTGCTCGCTGGTGGTGTGTTCGTTCATGCCGACGACTCTCGGGCCTGACGCTACGTGAGAGTCAAGCCGCCGTTCCCGGCGCGCGTCACCTGATGCCGGGGGTGCGGGGATCATTGCCGAGGCAGGTCAGCAGGAAGCAGCCGGGCGGCGCGTCGGCGAACGGCGCGGCCAGCTGATAGTCCAGGCAGGAGAAGACATTGCAGTTCTCGTAGGCGGCGGGCCCGAAACCGAACACCGAGATCAGCAGGTCGGTGTCGATGTAGCGGCTCGGGTCGTTGGTCAGCGGCGGCTCCACATACGGGCCCGGCTCGCCGAACGGACGGTCCGGCAGGGCGAGGGCGAGCCTGCGGAAGAACTCGTGCGGCAATTCGCGGAAGTTCTGCAACACGCCCTGCGGGCCCTGGCTGCTCACATTGCCGAACACACCCGTCCACACCACCACCAGGTCCAGGCTCGGCAGCACGAACACGTTCTGCATGCCGAGGCCCGACATGGCGAAGGTGTCCTCCGGCAAGAACTCCGGGATGTCGGTGCAGCCGCTGCCGCGCCAGAACAGGTAGCCGTAGCAGCGATAGGCGGGGGAGGGGCTGGTCGCCGCGCGCAGGTACGCGGCCGGGACGATCTGGCGATCGCCCCAGCGGCCGTCGGCGGCGACCAGCAGGCCGAGTTTGGCGAAGTCGTCCGGCGGGATCATCAGGTGCGCGTAGCCGTAGGTGTTGCCGGAGCGGTCGCGCGCCCAGTAGTAGTCGCCGCGCTGAATGCCCAGCGGCTCGAACAGTTCCCGCTGCGCGAACTGTTGCAACGGCTCGCCCACCGCCAGCTCGATCACATAGGCGAGCAGGTCGACATTGCGCTGGCTGTAGGTGAACACCGTGCCCGGCTCGTTCACCAGCGGCACGCCCAGCGCCTGCACGGCGCTGTTCGGGTCGATCGGGATGGCGCCGGTGATGCCCTCGGTCACCACGGCGGCCTTCATGCCCGAGGTCTCGGTCAGCAGGTCGTGCACGGTGATGGCGCGGTGCTCGGCGTCGCCGAGCCCGGCGGGTAGGTATCGGTCGATAGGCGCGTGGAAATACAGCACCCCCCGCTAGATAGCCATTCCCGCCCGCAGCGAGACCACACTCTTTGTTGGACTA
>NZ_JARWRU010000761.1 GCF_029867845.1 Nocardia farcinica
GGGGGGGGGGCGGGGGGGGGGGGGGGGGGGGGGCGGCGCGCCCCGCCCCCCCCCCCCCCCCCCCGCCCCCCCCCCCCCCCCCCCCCGCCCCCGCCCCCGCCGCCGAGGTGCCGTCGACCTTCAAACACGAGCTGCTGCTGAAGAAGTCGGTGGAGCTGTTCCACCAGCGCGGCTATCCCAACGTCAGCGTGGAGGACATCGCCCACGCCGCCGGGCTGCCCGCCTCCTCGGCGGTCTACCGCTTCTACCGCAGCAAGGGCGACATCCTCGCCGCCGCGTTCCGCCGGGCGGCCGACCGGGTGTCGGCAGCCATCGGGCCCGCCATCGCGAGCACCGGCGGCCCGCGCGAGGCGCTCACCCAGCTGGTCGAGCTGTATGTGGACGGCTCCTTCGCCGAGCGCGAGCTGACCTTCGTCTACTACGCCGAGATCAGCAATGTCCCGCGCGAGGACCGCACCGTGCTGCGCAACATCCAGCGGCTGAACGTGGAGGAATGGGCCAAACTGCTCAACGGCACGCGGCCGGAACTGTCCGCCGCCGAGGCACGCGTGCTCGTGCACGCGGCGTTGTCCCAGGTGGTCGATCTCGGACAGTGGCTCGGCCCGGACAATCCGCTCTGCGACAAGGCCAGGGTCATCCACCTCATGCACGCCATCCTGTTCGGTCGCGCCGGCGCGTGAGGCGCGTCCTGTCACCCGGCGAAAAAAATTACGCAGAATCGGGGTGGGGATGTCGAGATCGGCGGGCCCGCTCCGTCCCAGGGGTGAGCGACCGGAGTGGGTCGCCGGAACCGAAGGGAAGATCGTCATGGCGAAGTACCTGATGCTCAAGCACTACCGGGGCGCGCCCGCGGCCGTGAACAACGTGCCGATGGATCGGTGGACGCCCGAGGAGATCGCCGCACACGTGGCGTACATGAACGACTTCGCGGCGAAGCTGCAGGCCAGCGGCGAGTTCGTGGATGCGCAGGCGCTGGCGCCGGAGGGGCAGTGGGTGCGCTCGGACGGCGCGGGCCGCCCGCCGGTGACCGACGGGCCGTTCGCCGAGACCAAGGACCTGATCGCGGGCTGGATGATCATCGACGTGGACTCCCACGAGCGCGCCGTGGAGCTGGCGGCCGAGCTGTCGGCGGCGCCCGGCGCGGGCGGCGAGCCGATCCACGAGTGGCTGGAGCTGCGACCGTTCCTGTCCGCCCCGCCCACCGTCACCGAGTGATGACCGCGGACGCGGTGGACGAGACCGCCCTGCGGGAACTGATCCCCGGGGTGCTGGCGGCGCTCGTCCACCGCGGCGCGGATTTCGCCTCCGCCGAGGACGCCGTGCAGGAGGCGCTGATCCGCGCCGTGCGGAGCTGGCCGGCGCAGCCGCCCGCCGACCCGAAGGGCTGGCTGATCACCACGGCCTGGCACCGGTTCGTGGACGCGAGCCGGTCGGAGGCCGCGCGCCGTCGCCGCGAGAGCGTGGCCGCCGAGGAGCCCGCGCCCGGCCCGGCCGCCCCCGCCGACGACACGCTCGCGCTGTACTTCCTGTGCGCGCACCCGAGCCTGTCGCCCGCCTCGGCGGTCGCGCTCACGCTGCGCGCGGTGGGCGGGCTGACCACCCGCCAGATCGCTGCGGCCTATCTGGTGCCCGAGGCGACCATGGCGCAGCGGATCAGCCGCGCCAAGCGCACGGTGAGCCGGGTGCGGCTGGACCGCCCCGGCGACCTCGGCACCGTGCTGCGCACGCTGTATCTGGTGTTCAACGAGGGCTACAGCGGCGATGTCGACCTGGCCGTCGAGGCCATCCGCCTGGCCCGCCAGCTGCACGCCGCCACCGACGACCCCGAGGTGGCAGGCCTGCTCGCGCTGTTCCTGCTGCACCACGCCCGCCGCCCGGCGCGCACCCGCGCGGACGGCAGCCTGGTGCCGCTGGCCGAGCAGGACCGCGGCCGGTGGCGCACCGACCTGATCGCCGACGGCGTGGCGATCCTGCAGACAGCGCTGGCCCGCGACCGGCTCGGCGAGTACCAGGCCCAGGCCGCCATCGCCGCCCTGCACGCCGACGCCCCGACCGCAGAGGAGACCGACTGGGTGCAGATCGTGGAGTGGTACGACGAGCTCGTCGCGCTCACCGACAGCCCGGTGGTGCGGCTCAATCGCGCTGTCGCCGTCGGGGAGGCCGACGGGCCGCGGGCCGGACTGGCCGCCCTCGCCCTGCTCGATCCCGGCCTCCCCCGCCACACCGCCGCCCGCGCCTACCTGCACGAGCGGGCGGGTGAGCTGGAGACGGCGGCCGGGCTCTACGTGGCGGCCGCGGCCGAGGCGGGTAACCTCGCCGAGCGCAACCACCTCACGGTGCGGGCCGCCGCGCTGCGCCGGCGGATCGGCGGAGCCTGAGACTCGGCCGCATCATCGGCACTCTGCACGGCAGAGCTGTCCGCGGCTACTGCTGTGGCGCGGGCAGCGGCGAGTCGACCTGGTTCACCAGCCAGCGGCCTTCGGTCTTCTCCATGCGCAGCACCATGGCCAGCTGGCCGGGCGAGGGCTGCCCCTGGGTGCCGACGCTGCTGATGGTCTGGCCGATCATGACGACCGCCTCGGCGGAGGTCTGGTCGCCGGTCTTGATGGCGCATTCCACGCTCTGCACCGTGGAGACCACCTGCCCCTCGGTGAGCACCTCCCGCAGCTCACGGCTGGTGTCGTCGAACTGCTCGTACCACTGCCCGGTCGCGCCCTCCAACACGCCGGAGAAGTAGGCGTCGAGATTGTTCGCGTCGTAGTCCGCCAGGCGCGGCGCGTAGTCGCAGGCCGCCTGACGGGCTTCCTCGTGGGCGTTCAGCAGCGTCTGGTTGCGGTCGTTCTGGACGTAGAAGTAGCCCGCCGCGCCGAGGGCGGCCGCCAGCGCGAGCGCGCCGCCGACACCGGCCACCAGGCCACCGAAACCCGCGCGCGCCCCGGCGCCGGACACCTTCCCGGACGCCACCTTCCCGGACGCGGATTCGCCCTTCCGGTCCTTCGATTCCGACGGGTCGTCCGACCCCGAACCCCCGGACCCGGACTTCCCGGACCCGGACTTCCCGGACCCGGAGATCCGGCCGGTCTCCTCCGCTGCCCCCGACGCCGCCGCGATCCGCACGGTCTCGTCCGAATCCCCCGTCGCCGAGGCGGATTCCGGGGCGGCCGTCGCGGGGGCATCGCCGGCCTTCGCGGTCGACACCTTCGCCGCGGCGCTGTCGGGGGTGGCCGAGCTCGTGTTCTCCGAGCGGGGATCGACGTCGTTGTCACTCATGAGGGTGGGAATCCTTGTCTGCCGAGGAGGGGGCTACCGAGGGACCGGCTGGGACAGCTCGTCGCCGGTCACGCCGGGCGGCGGGCCCGCGGTGTTGTCGGGGACGTTCGGCCGCGGCGCGTTGGCGCTGCCGCGGATCTGCAGAGCCGGGTCCTCGGTCACGCAGTAGTTGTACAGGCGGACCCTGGTGTCGGTGGTCTCGACGACCGGGATCTTGGGCACCGTGGGGTAATCGCAGGTGGGACGGGGCCACGGGTCGACCAGGGTGTGGTACGCGCCGTCGTGGGCGGGCAGGCCGATCGCGGCCGAACCCCGCCGCAGCGCGGGGAACAGCGCCTCGATCGCAGGCTGACGCAGCTTGGCGGCCCGCGTGATGGCCACGAAGTTGGTGGTCAGGTTGGTGATCGGGTCCTCGGTCGCGGCGACGAAGCCGCCGAGGGTGGCCAGCTGCCCCGGCGCCAGATCCAGGAAGTCGCGCAACTCCTGGTCGGCGGCGGTGAGCTGCTCGAACAGCGCGCCCGCACCGGTGGTCAGGGTGGTCAGGTCGGGCTGGGCATGCGAGGTGGTCTCGGCGATCACCTGCAGATTCTCGATCAGCTGCTTGGTCTGCGGCAGCAGACTGTCCAGACCGGCCATGGCCCGGCTGATGCCGGAGATCATGTTGCGCAACTGGTCGGGGCCGCCCGCCAGCGCCTTGTCCAGCTCGTTGATGATGACGTCGAGCCGCTCGGGGTTCATGCCGCCGATCAGGTCGCTCATGTTGTCGAGCACCGAGGGCACGGTCACCGGGGTGCGGGTGTGTTCACGGCCGATCAGATCGCCGTCCTTCAGGTACGGGCCGCTGTCGGCGTCCGGCCGGAAGTCCAGGTACTGCTCGCCCGCGGCCGACAGCCTGCCCACCGCGACGATGCCGCCGACGGGCACCTCGACGCCCGCCTCGATCTCGGCCTCGGCGAGCACACCGGCCTCCGCGCCGGCGCGCACGTCACGCACGATGCCGATGCGGCTGCCACGGAAGGTCACGTCGTTGCCTGCCTGCAGGCCGCCGGAGTTGTCGAGTTCGACGGTGACCACATAGGACCGCGCGAACGGGTTGACCCGCAGCACTTCCGCGCCCAGGTACACCGTGCCCGCGACGAGCACCAGCACCAGGCCGATATTGGCCACCCCGACCCGCCGACGGACCAGGTAGTTCCACAGCGGGATGTTCATCGGCCGCCCTCCTGCTGCCGCGGCGGGCTGTTGAGCCTGCCGATCACCTTCTCGAGCACCTGCGCCAGGCTGCCGATGAACAGCGGCACGTCGTTCAGCTCCGGCGGGCGGCTGCCGGACGGGTCGGTCAGCGCGCCGATGCTCAGATAGGAGACGGTGGCCGCGACGGCGAGCGCCTCGCCGCGGAAGGAGGCCGCCACCGACGGGTACAGCTCCTCGTATCGCTTCAGCATCTGCCCGAGATCGTCGCCCATCTGGGTGAATCCGCCCATCAGCGCGCGGATGCTGTCGAACAGGCCGACGAACTCGGGGCCGGTGGTCTCGGTGAAGTCGCCGAGCGCGGCCATGGTCACCGAGACCTTGCCCATCAGCTGCGAGATGTCGCGGTTGTTCTCCGCGAGCAGGCCGAGCAGTGCCGGGAAGGTGTCGGCGGCGCGGCCGAGTTGTTCCTTGCGACTGGCCAGTTCACCAGTCAGCACGTTCACGCCGTGCAGGACGCTGTCGATGTCGGCGGTGCGCTTGTTCAGCGCCTCGATGGCTGCGTGCAGCTCGGTCAGCAGGTGCGCCAGTTGCGGCGCCCGGCCGGCGAACATCGAGTTCATCTCGGAGGTGATCTTGGCGGCCTGGTTGATGCCGCCGCCGTTGAGCAGCATGGAGATCGACACCATCAGCTGCTCCACCGAGGCACCCGCCGAGGTGTACTCGACGCCGATGGTGTCGCCGGGCTCGAGCAGCTCGGCGTTCGGATCGACCTCGGGCAAGGTCATGGCGATGAAGATGTCGCCGAGGGGGGTGGCCTGGCGCAGCTCGGCGGTGGTGCCCTCGGGCAGTTCGATGTCTTCTCGGATCTCCAACTCGACCTCGGCGAGGAAGTTGGTGGTGCTGATCGCCGAGACCACCCCGATGTCGGTGCCGCCGATGCGCACGTGCGCGCGTTCGGGCAGGTTCAGCGCGTCGGTGAACACGGCGTTGATCTTGTAGCCGGGTCCGCCGATGCCGGGCTTGGGCAGCGGGACGTTGTCCACAGTGACCGCGCACCCGGTGGTCCCGGTCAGCACGGCCAGGCTCACCGCGGCGGCGGCGAGACGGCGGGTGAGGGCGCGGGCGCTCATCGGGTCAGTCCGAGCAGCGCGGCGGTGAGGCCGAAATCGGGCCCCATGTCCTGGATCTTGCCGGTGCGGCAGCCGTCGGCGCGCATCTGCACGCGCTCGCAGAAGGTCGACAGCCATTCGCCGTCGAAGACCGACTTGTCGAGCAGGCCGTGCAGGCGGATGGCGCGGTGCTCCTCGCTGGTCGCGTTGGCCAGGTTCTCGAAGAACAGCGGCGTCACGTCGATCATCTCGGTCAGGCCGCGGGCGTTGGCCCGCATCTGCTCGGTGATGGTGACGAAGCGGGTCAGCGCGCCCGCCAGCTGATCCTCGTTCTCGCCGACCACCGCTGAGGTGTTGGCGATGAAGTCGTTCAGCTGGGCCAGCACGGCGTGCAGACCCGGCGACTGGGCGCCGAGCAGGTCGACCAACTCGGTCAGCTTGCCGCTGAACTCGCGCACCGTGGCGTCGTTGGACGCCAGGATGTGGGTGATCTCGTTGAGCTTGATGATGGTGTTGGAGATCTGGTCCTTGTTGGCGAAGGACACCTCGAAGGCACCCGCCAGC
>NZ_JARWRU010000762.1 GCF_029867845.1 Nocardia farcinica
TCACCGGCAGGTCGCCGGTCAACTCGGCCACCGAGATGCCCCGGCTGCCGCGCCGTCGCCTGCCACCGCCGGACGGCGCCTGCTTGCCGTTCCTGGCCAGCAGCTCCGCCACCGACAGCTGCTTGGAATCCTCGCTCATCACGACACCGTTTCGATCGGACCCGATTTCGCGCCGTCACTCTCGGACAGTGGCACCGTGTTGATCGTCGCGCCGGGCACCGCGACCACCGGCCCACCGTTCGGATCGGTATCCAGTTTGCGCAGGATCAGCCCCTCGCGCATCGCCCACGGACAGATTTCGATGCTGTCCAGCGACAACGCCCGCATACTCGCCTCCGCGACCAGCGCCCCAGCCACGAGCTGTTGCGACCGATCCGCACTCACGCCTTCCAATTCCGCCCGGTCCGAGGCCGTCATCCTGGAGATGAACGCGATCAACTGACGCAGGCCTGAACTGGTCAGTGTACGTCGCACCCGCGGGCCCGCGCCCGACGGAGCCGCGCCGGTCAGCCTGGCCAGGGAACGGAAGGTCTTGGAGGTGCCGACGGCCAGGTCGGGCTGGCCCGCGGCCTTGATCTGTTTGGCGGGCACCACCAGCTCGGCGTCGAGCCAGTCGCGCAGCACCGCGACCCGGCGTTTGCCGGGCGGATCCTCGCGCAGCCACTGCCTGGTGAGCCTGCCCGCGCCCAGTTGCAGCGACAGCGCCACATCGGGGTCCTCGTCGCCGCCGATGGTCAGTTCCAGCGAGCCGCCGCCGATGTCGATATTGAGGATGCGTCCGGCGCTCCAGCCGTACCAGCGGCGCACCGCGAGGAAGGTCAGCCTGGCCTCGTCCTCGCCGCTGAGGATCTGCAGCTGCACGCCGGTCTGCTCGCGGACCCGCTCCAGCACGTCCTCGGAGTTGGTCGCGTCGCGCAGCGCCGAGGTGGCGAAGGGCATGAGCTCCTGGCACTGCGAGGTCTCGGCGATGCTGGCGAACTCGGCCACCGTGTCGATCAGCCGCCGGGCCCCCGACTCGGTCAGGCAGCCGTCGTCGTCCATGTTCTCCGACAGCCGCAGTGTGGCTTTCGTCGAACTCATCGGCATGGGGTGGCCACCGCGATGCGCGTCCACGACGAGCAGGTGGACGGTATTGCTTCCGACGTCGAGTACCCCTAGGCGCACAAGAACACGGTACTGGGTCGACCAGCTGTTACGTGCGGCCGAGGGGACTGTTAGCGTCACTGTCCGTGACGGTGAGCGCAGCGGCGGACAACCCGAACAGGCCACATCCGGCAAACAAGATCACCCCGGCTCCCGAGGTCGATCTCGACTTCCCGCGCGAGTGGATCGAGTTCGTCGATCCGAACGACGACGAGCACCTGATCGCGGCGGATCTGACCTGGTTGCTGTCCCGGTGGACCTGCGTCTTCGGCACTCCGGCCTGCCAGGGCATCCTCTCCGACCGGCCCGACGACGGCTGCTGCTCGCACGGCGCCTTCCTGACCGACAAGGACGACCGGCAACGCCTCCGCGACGCTGTGAAAATGCTCACACCGCAGGACTGGCAACTGATGGGCGAAGCCCGCAACGAGAAGGGCCGGATCACCAGGAAGGGCTATCTCGAGCTCGACGAACTCGACGACGAGCCCGCCCTGCGCACCCGCCGCCACGACGGCGCCTGCATCTTCCTCAACCGCCCGGATTTCGAGGGCGGACCGGGCTGCGCGTTGCACACCATGGCGTTGCGGCGCGGTCTGCCGCCGCACACGGTCAAACCGGACGTCTGCTGGCAGCTGCCCATCCGCCGCACCTACGAGTACGTCGACCGCCCCGACGGCGTGCGGATCCTGCGCACCATCGTCAGCGAGTACGACCGCCGCGGCTGGGGTCCCGGCGGTGTCGATCTGTCCTGGTACTGCTCGGGCTCGCCGGACGCGCACGTCGGCGCCCGGCCGGTCTGGCAGAGCTACGCCCCCGAACTCACCGAATTGCTCGGCGAGGCGGCCTACGAGGAACTGGCCAGGCACTGCCGCAGGCGTGAGGGGCTCGGGCTGATCGCGGTGCACCCGGCCACCGCCCGCGCGGCCGGATACGCCGCCGCGCGCGAGGCCGGCGTCGACACGACCGATCCCGGAGCGTTCCGCGCCGACGAGATCCGCCCCGACGAGATCGACTCGGAAGGGATCGACCCCGAGAAGATCGGTCCCGACGAGTACGCCGACGAGCTGGTCATCGAGGTCGACGTCGACCTCCGCAGATCCGAACCCCGGCGATCGGATGTGATACACGACACATCGCTTTCGGCATCACCGACCCCGAATTCCACGCCCCGGAAACGCGGACCCCGAATTTCCGCCGGCCGGAATTTCGCTCAGCCTGAGTCGGAGATATCGCCGCAGATCGCGGCCATTTCCGCACCCCCGCGTACCGGAACGCGGCGTGACATGCCGTTACATGTCCTCCATGAGGAAAGTCCTGACCATCACAGCGATCGCCGCGGGCGCCGCGCTGGCCGCCGCCGGTGCCGCGCACGCCGAGCCCGCCGCCGACCCCGACCAGTACTCGGATGTCACCGCCGCGTTCGTGGACGGACTCGGCCCGGGCGCGCTCGAGGCCGGAAACGAGGGCAAGCAGCTGATCGTGAGCCCGTACGGCACCTCGCGCACCATCGCCTGCCGCGGCGACGGCGACACGGTCGCCTACTACGACTGCAAGCAGGAGGACGATCTCGGCTGGATCGACCTGCGCCCCACCGAGGTGCCGGGCCTGGGCCCGGCCTGGGTCTACCTGCCCTGAGGCAGACGCGGGCCGCCCTGTGGCAGACGCGGGCCGCGACACTGGCGTGCTCCCCGGCAGCGGGAGGACCGGGAGGACACAGACAAGGCCCCGGC
>NZ_JARWRU010000763.1 GCF_029867845.1 Nocardia farcinica
CCCCCCCCCCCCCCCCCCCCGCCCGCCCGGGGGGGGGGGGCCGCCACCCACCGCGTCGAGATCCCGGCGCGCTCGCACGCGCTGGTGGCCGAACTGGCCCGCGCCGAAGGCGTGTCGACCTTCATGGTCCTGCACGCCGCGCTGGCGGCGCTGCTGGCCCGGCTCACCGGCGCCGAGGACGTGGTGATCGGCGCGCCCATCGGCGGCCGCGACGCCGCCGGTCTGGAAGCACTGGTCGGCATGTTCGTCAACACGCTGCCGCTGCGCACTCCGGTCGACGGCCGGGCGAGTTTCCGCGAACTGCTGCGCACGGTGCGCGAGCGCGACCTCGCCGCCTTCTCCCATGCCGACGTGCCCTTCGAGCAACTGGTCGACGCGCTGCGGCCGACGCGCTCGCAGTCCTGGCACCCGATCTTCCAAATCGCGTTGTCCGCAGCGGTAATCGGCGACATGAGCCTCGACCTCCCCGAGGTTTCGGTGCGAACGAGTACGGTGAACACCGGAGTGACCAAGTTCGATCTGTCGATCGAGGTCACCGAGCTCTTCGCCGGTGCCGATCTCGGGGAAGGATCGGCACCGGCGGGGATCACCGCGGAATTCACGTACGCCACGGCGCTTTTCGACGCCGACACCATCGCCTCCCTCGCCGATCGGCTGGTCCGCCTGCTCGACGCCGCCGTCGCCGACCCCGCCGCCCGCGTCGACGAGCTGGCCCTGCTCGGCCCCGACGAGCAGCGCGCCCTCACCACCAGGGGCGAGGAACCCGCCGCGGCGCACACCCTGCTGCCCGACCTGTTCGCCGCCGCGGCCGCCGCCGCGCCCGCGCGCGTGGCGATCTGCGCCGACGACCGGAGCATGACCTATCGCGAGCTCGACGTCGTGTCCTCCCGGCTGGCCAGGGCACTGATCGAGCGTGGCATCGGCCCCGATGACGTGGTCGCCCTCGCCGTGCCGCGCTCGCCCGCCTTCGTCACCGCCGTCTGGGCGATCGCCAAGGCGGGCGCGGCCTGGGTGCCCGTCGACCCCACCTACCCGGCCGAGCGGATCGAGCACATGGTGCGCGATTGCGGTGCGGCACTGGGCCTCACGCTCGCGGCGATCCGCGACGGACTGCCCGGCATCGGCCCCGACGTGCCGTGGCTGGTGCTCGACGACGTCGAATTCGGCATGCGCTGCGCCGGATTCGCCGCCGAACCGGTGCGCGACAGCGAACGGGTCAGGCCGCTGCGGCCGGGCAACCTCGCCTATGTCATCTACACCTCCGGCTCCACCGGCCTGCCCAAGGGGGTGCTGGTCACCCAGGCGGGCGTGGCCGGATTCGCCGCCGAGCAGACCGCCCGCTACCCGGTCGACGCCTCGGCGCGGGTGCTGCACGTCGGCTCGCCGTCGTTCGACATCACCGTCTCCGAGATGCTGATGGCCTTCGACTCGGCGGCCACCCTCGTGGTCGCGCCGGAGGAGGCCCGCTTCGGCGCGGAACTGGTGGCCTTCCTGCGCCGCCACCGCGTCACGCACTCGATCATGACGCCATCGGGGGCCATGTCCATCGACCCCGCCGACGTGCCCGACCTGCGGGTCCTCGTCGCGGGCGGCGAGGCGTGCCCGCCGGAACTGGTGCGCCGCTGGGCCGAGGCAGGCCGCAGGCTCGTCAACGCCTACGGCCCCACCGAGGCCACCGTCGCCGTCGACATCAGCGGCCCGGCCCGGCCGGGCGCACGGGTCACCATCGGCGCGCCGTTGCGCGGGGTGCGTCAGTGGGTGCTCGACGCGCGGCTGCGGCCGGTGCCGGTCGGCGTGGCAGGCGAGCTGTACGTGGCGGGCGACCAGCTCGCCCGCGGCTACCACGGCAGGCGCGCCACCACCGCCGAACGGTTCGTCGCCTGCCCGTGGGCGCCTGGCCTGCGCATGTACCGCACCGGCGACCTGGTGCGCTGGACCCTCGAATCCGACGGCGCCGAACTGGAATACCTGGGCCGCAACGACGCCCAGGTCAAGATCCGCGGCTTCCGCGTCGAACTCGGCGAGATCGAGGCGGCCCTGGCCGCGCACCCCGCCGTGGCGCACGCGGTCGTGGTGGTGCACGCCGACGACGCCCGCGGCGACCAGCTCGCCGCCTACGTGGTGCCCAGGTCCGAAGGCGCGGACCCGGCCCCGCTCGACCCCGCCGAGCTGCGCGCCCACCTGCGCACCCGGCTGGCCGCGCACATGGTGCCCGCGGCGGTCACGGTGATCGACGCCCTGCCGCTCACCCCGAACGGCAAACTGGACCGCAAGGCCCTGCCCGCGCCGCGCTTCACCACCGGCGAGTTCCGCGCCCCGGTCACCGCCGTCGAACGCACGGTGGCCGCGGTCTTCGCCGAGGTGCTCGGCATCGACGCCACCCCCGGTGTCGGCCTGGACGACGACTTCTTCGACCTCGGCGGCAACTCCCTGATCGCCACCCGGCTGGTGGCCCGCCTCGGCGCGGCCCTCGACACCACCGTGCCGGTGCGCCTGGTCTTCGAGACCGCCACGGTCGCCGGCCTGGCCGCGGCGCTGGCCCCGCTGGCCGGTTCCGGCGGCCGGGTCCCGCTGCTGGCCCGCCCGCGCCCCCGCCACATCCCGCTGTCCTACGCCCAGCAGCGCATGTGGTTCCTCAACCGTTTCGACGCCGACTCGCGCGCCAACAACCTCACCACCGCGCTGCGCATCACCGGCCCGCTCGACGAGGCGGCGCTGGCCGCCGCCGTGACCGACCTGGTCACCCGGCACGAGGTGCTGCGCACCCGCTACCCGGCCGTCGACGGCGTCGCCCACCAGCAGGTGTGCGATCCGGCCGAGGCCGATGTGGCGCTGGAGATCGCCGAGGTCGCCGAGGACGCGCTGCCCGCCAGGATCCGCGCGCTGGCGGCCCGCTCCTTCGACGTCACCGCCCGCCCGCCGGTGCGGTTCACCCTGCTGCGGGTGGACGAACAGACCCACGTGCTGGTGGTCTCGCTGCCCCACCTCGCCGGCGTCGGCGGGGCGGTCGCCCCGCACCCCCGGGACGTGTTGCCCGCCTACGCCACCCGCCGCGCCGGCGCGGCGCCTGCCTGGCCGCCGCTGCCGGTGCAG
>NZ_JARWRU010000764.1 GCF_029867845.1 Nocardia farcinica
CTACCTTTCACACCACCCCCGCGGTCCCCGCGCCGTCCGTTGAGGGGTCCCTCCCCCGCCTCGCGCCGCGGCGGTCCGGCCGGGGGGGCTTCTGGTGCCCCTGGCGCTTCCCCCGCGAAGGGCCGGAAGGAATCGGAATCCTTCCGGCCCTTCGTCTTCCGTCGGGTCCGCGCCGGTCTCAGACGCCGATGACGGTCGGCACGATCATCGGGCGGCGACGGTAGGTGTCGGCCACCCAGCGACCGACCACCCTGCGCACGCTCTGCGCGATGCGGTGGGTCTCGGTGACGCCTTCCAGCGCGAGGCGCTGCAGCTCCGCGTCCACCAGCTCGGCGGCCTCGGTCAGCGCGGTCGGGTCGTCGGAGAAGCCGCGGCCGCTGACTTCCGGTGCGCTGACGGCCTTTCCGGTGGTCTCGTCGATCGCCACGGTGATGGAGATGAAGCCACCCTCGCCGAGCACGAGCCGATCCGAGAGCGTCGACTCGCCGACATCGCCGACCGAGAGGCCGTCGACGTAGACGTGACCGACCGGGTAGCGGCCGACGATCTCGGCGATGCCGTCCACCAGGTCGACGACCACGCCGTCCTCGGCGAGCACCACCCGCTCCTCGGGCACACCGGTGGCCACCGCCAGCGCGGCGTTGGCGCGCAGATGCCGCCACTCGCCGTGCACCGGCATGGCATTGGTCGGCCGCACCGCGTTGTAGAGGTAGAGCAGCTCGCCCGCCGAGGCGTGCCCGGAGACGTGCACCTTCGCGTTCTGCTGGGTGATGACCGAGGCGCCGAGCCTGGCCAGGCCGTTGACCACGGTGAACACCGAGTTCTCGTTGCCGGGAATCAGCGAGGAGGCCAGCACCACGAGATCGTCGGGGCGGATGTTGATCTGACGATGATCGCCGCGGGCCATCCGCGACAGCGCCGACAGCGGCTCGCCCTGGGAGCCGGTGGAGATCAGCACCAGCCGGTCGGCGGGCAGCGTGGCGGCCACGTCGAGGTCGACCACCACGTTGTCCGGCACCGTCAGATAGCCGAGGTCCTGGGCGATCTGCATGTTGCGCACCATCGAGCGCCCGACGAAGCAGACCCGCCTGCCGTAGCGCTGGGCCACGTCGACGACCTGCTGGATACGGTGCACATGGCTGGCGAAGGAGGCCACGATGACGCGGCCTCGGGCCTTGCCGATGACGGTGTCGAGCACACCGCCGATCTCGCGCTCCGGGGTGACGAAGCCGGGCACCTCGGCGTTGGTGGAGTCGACCAGGAACAGGTCGACGCCCTCGTCGCCGAGCCGGGAGAAGCCGGCCAGGTCGGTGAGCCTGCCGTCCAGCGGCAGCTGGTCGAGCTTGATGTCACCGGTGTGCAGGGCCACGCCCGCCGGGGTGCGGATGGCCACCGCCAGCGCGTCCGGGATGGAGTGGTTGACGGCGAAGTACTCGCACTCGAACGGACCGTGGACGGTGGTCTCGCCCTCGGCGACCTGGATGAGCTTGGGGTGCAGCCGGTGCTCACGGCACTTGGCGGCCACCAGCGCGAGGGTGAACTTGGCGCCGAGCACGGGGATGTCGGAGCGGTTGCGCAGCAGGAACGGCACCGCGCCGATGTGGTCCTCGTGACCGTGGGTGAGCACGATGGCCACGATGTCGTCCATCCGGTCCTCGATGGGCCGGAAGTCGGGCAGGATCAGGTCGACGCCGGGCTGCTGGTCCTCGGGGAACAGCACGCCGCAGTCGACGATGAGCAGCTTGCCGCCGTATTCGAAGACTGTCATGTTGCGGCCGATCTCGCCGATGCCGCCGAGGGCGAACACCCGCAGGCCGCTCTTCGGCGCCTTCGGCGGCGTGCCGAGGCGGTCCTGGGCGGCGACCACCGGTGGCGGGGGCGCCTGCTCGCGGCCGCGGCCCTGCCTGCGCCCGGAGGAGCGCCTGCCACCGCCGCGCCCGGACTCGCCGGAACCCTTCTGCTCGACGGCTCGCCCCTGCTCGGTTCTGTTCTGCTCGGACTTGTTCTGCTCGGGCTTGCCCTGCTCGGACTTGTCCCGATCGGCCCCCTTGCCCGAGGCCGCCTTTCTGCCGCCCTCGCGGCGCGGCTCGGCGGCGACCGCCTCCACCGACC
>NZ_JARWRU010000765.1 GCF_029867845.1 Nocardia farcinica
GGGGGCTTCTTCGTTTCCAGCGTCAGGGCTCCGGCTCAGGCTCAGGCTCGGGCTCGGGGGCGGGGGCGGTGTCGGTGACCGTGACATGCACGTCCACCCCCTGCACACCCGTCGGCCCATCCAACACCCGCACCGTCGCCGACGTGGCAGTCACCGACTCCACGATCACCAGATGATGCGTCGTCTGCCCCACCGCCACCACCGGCGCCACCATCTCCGGGAACTCGACAACCGCCCGCCCGTCACTACCGGAGGTCACCACCTCCGCATACGACGCGGACACACACGCCGCCCACTGCTCCACGAACAACGCCAGCCACGTGGAATACGGCGGCACAGGGGCAGGCCAGTCCGGGTACTCCTCCCGATAGTCCTCCCAGTTGCGGGCCGTGATGCCCTGCTCGATCGTCTCCAGCAGGTCATGCAGCTGCGCAGATGAAGCCATTCATGCACTCCGTTCTTCTCATGTGGTGATGTCGCGGGCCCGGACCTCGGCCAGGCCCGACGAATACTGGTTCTGCAAGAAATTCGGGTAGTTCACTTCCGTCACGATGAACCACCTGCGCCGGTAGTCATCCCCTGCGGGCACGACACCAGTGCTGTCATCCCAGGTGCCGGCGGACGACCCGTCTACTAGCACGGTGAACACGCTTTGGGTGGCCGAGTACATGCGGCGCCGCAGCGTGATCGAGGTGTTCATCGACATCGCGGACCCGTTGTTGGAGCGCACCGTCTGCCCTGTCAAACCGGTCGTCGTGCCGGGCGCGGCGATACCACTACCGGTGTAGGTCATGATGCGGGTGCCGCCGGACCCGGTGCCTGTGGTGCGGTTACCGATCGCGTACACAAGCACCATGCCCGCGGCGGGCCCGCTGTCCTGCATGCCCATCCCAACACCAGAGAAGTTCGCGACACTGCCGGTGCCGACCGGCGGTTGCAGGGGCGCGGTGATCTCCCAGTTGTCGGTGAACAGCCGGCCACCGTAGTCACCGACGTAGGTTTCCCACTGGCCTGTGCGGGCGGTGTTGGACGGCACTGACCTGGACTGGGCGCGGTTGGTGGCGATCACCATGCTGCCGAACTCAGGTCGCCAATCAGCGCCGAGGTCGCTGCTGTCGGCGCGGTCGAAGGTGTCGGTGTAGTCGGCGAGGGCGGGGGGCTGGCAGATCATCGCCGCTCCACCAGCAGCTCGGCTTTCAGGGCGACACCTGGGGTGCTGTTCACCGAGGTGAGGTAGCACCACAGCAGGTCCCCGGCGTCCACGTCGATCGACACCGTCGTCCATGACGGCGCCGTGGACGGGGTGGCGCCTGATCCGGTGAGGGTGGTGGAGGTGGTGCCGTGCCGCAGCTCGGCCGTGAGTGCTCCACCGGAGCCCGAGGTTTTGATGCGGTAGCGGATACCGGTGATGGTCAGGTCGTAGGGGCACACGATCGGCAGGTCCTGCTGCCCGACACCCGCAGCGTGGACGGTGAATGTCTGCCACCACTGGAGTACGTCGGTGAGTCCGGCCGCACCGCCGCCGCCGCTGGGGGCGGCCCATTCGGCGCCGCCCGCCCCATCGGAGGTGAGCACATGACCGGCGGTGGTGTCGCCGTTGCGGACGACCAGGTTGCCGGTGTCGACCGTCCCGTCCACGGTGACATCACTGGTGGAGGTGATGTTGGGTGCCCGGAACTGGCCTTTGCGTACGACGATCCAGTACTGCGGGAAGTCCTCGTCGTCGAAGTCGCCGCGCAAGGTGGTCACCAGATTCAGTGCCAGGCCCTCGATCACGTCGTCACCGGGTGGGGTGCCGCCGAACACGATCTCGGTCATGGTGCCGCCGGCGTCCTCGTTGAACTCACAGGAGATGAGGGAGGGTTGGCGGCAGTAGCTGAGTTGCAGGCCCACTGCGCGGGCAGCGATCTTGCAGCCGACCATCGTGAAGCTCGAGGGGCCGCCGGTTCCGGCCTCACCGACGATCAGCCCGTACTCGCTGCCCTCGAACCAGCAGCCATCGAACAGCCACTGGTTCGCGGGCCCGTCGATCTCGACGTGCGCGGCGACGGTATCGGGGTCGGTGTCGCCGACGAACTCCACGCCGATCGCGATCAGGCCGGCATCACCGGTGCCGCCCGTGCCGAGGACCCCGGTGTGGCAGGTCACGATCTTGGAGTTGGTGATCTCGTTCTGAATGCACGATGTCTCGATGCCGATGCCGAGATTCGCGAGCATCGAGTTGTGGACGCGAGTGTTGCCGGTGTTGTCGCGCAGCACTATCCCGGTCTGCCCGTGATACGTCGTGCCGCTGGCGCCGGTGTGCTCACCCCGGATGCGGACGCCCTCGACGCTGACCTGGAAGCAGGCAGACAGATCCAGCGCGGTCGCCGTCGCGCCGGTCAGGTGGATCGACAGATCCGCCAGGGCGACGTCCTGGCGGCCGTCCAGCTCGAGCAGGGTGCCGGTGCCCGCGTACAGGATCTCGCTGGAGTAGCCGGCCCCGATGATCCGGTCACCGTCATCGAGGTCGGGCAGCGCCGTCACCAGGTAGGTGCCCGCAGGCACTAGCAGCGGCCGCCCCGCCGCAGCGGTGTGCGCGTCAGCGAACGCCGTGGTGTCGTCGGCGATGCCGTCCCCGACCGCACCGTAGTCACGCACATCCACGACTGCCGCAGCCAGGGCACGGACCTGACCGCTACCGGACAGGCGCAGAGGCCGCGACATTACGCGAGCACGATCGGCTGGCCGGCCTCCACGTTGATCGCGGTGGTGCCCGTCGCCACCCCGAGACGCTGCACCACATTGCCGGTGCTGGACGGCGGAGTCGAAGTCGCGATGCCCGGCGTGGTGGACAGGAACACATCACCCGGCGTCATGCTGGTGACCTGCGTGTTGGTGCCCTCGAAATACACGGTCGCGTTCGCACCCGACGACACCGCCGACAGCACGAACCCGTGCGCATGCTTGCCCGCGGTGCTGGCGTCCGCCTTCCGCACCTTCGCGCCCGTCGAGTTGTGGATGTTCACGAAGTCACCGGCCGCCAGATTCTCGGACGCTTCGATGGAGGCGGTGTCAGCGCCGATACCGACCGGCATCATCGACGAGTCGATGCGCCCGTTGGAATCCAGGGCGACGATCTCACCTGCCGAGCCCGCGCCAGCGGAACTGTCGGTGGCCTCGACTTCGGTGAGGGTGCCGGCGACTTGGGTGATGTATTTGTCGGCCATAGCCTGCTTCCTTCTATGCGAGCGAGATCGGTTGTGCGGGGTCGAACCAGATAGTCGTGGCGGTGACGGGCTCAGCGACCCGCCGCGTGAACACGGCCCCGCCAGGCGGGGTGTGGGTGGGCAGCCCGTTGACGCCGACGAACAGAGGGACTCCGGGGGTCCACGTCCAGGAGCCTTCGGCGACTTCCCCGAACGCGACGAGATTGACGAGCGACCCGGCCGGCCATGCCCCGGTGGTCAACCAGACAGGCCGGTTGATGTGGTCGGGATCGGTGCAGTCGGCGTACTCCACTTCCCCGTTGTCCCGAGGCACGACGAGCCGGTGCCCGCCGAGGGTGTGGGCAGCCATCGCCTGCACGCCACCACCGCCGCCGCTCGGGCCGGGAGGTCCCGGCGGGCCCGGTACCGGCACAGCGACAGCGCCCGTGCCGGGGGCAGGCACCACATGGCGGAACCCGAATCCCGACCCTGCGCAGACCCGTTGCCCTTCCAGCCACAGGATCGGCTCACTGTCGGGGTAGTCCAGCCAGAGCTCGGCGGTAGCTCGGAGGGGGACTGTGGACACGGTGAGCGCGTCCACAGTCCACGACATCACCGCCCCCGAAATCGTGGCAGGCCATGACGTGTCAAACCCGCTGCCGGGCCAATGCCAGCGCAGCCACGCCGACATCGGTGACGGCCAGTCGACCGGAAGACCGGCCTGCGTGCGCAGCTCGATCCGCCCCTGAAACACCGCACCGGGTTTCAGGGCGACTCGCAGTGCACCCGCAGGCCAACCCAACGTCAACATCGGCTAGTACTGGCCGCCGTTCTGGACGGTGGCGATGGTGACATCGGGATCGGTGCCACCGGTCAGACCGGACCCGTCGGCGGTCATGGTCGGCAGGTTCATTTCCGCCAGATCACCCACGAACTCGCAGATGAACGGGGCGGTGCCGGTGACGGTGACGTTGTTCGCGCCGATCGTGGACAGGCCCTCCAACGCGGTTTCGACGGCCGCGGCGTTCGCGTTGTACGCGATCGCGGCGGTGGTCTGCCCCATGAAGGAGAGCGTGTAGTCACCGCCGGTCGGGGAACCGGAGATGGTGATCGACTGCTCCTCATTGGTGGCGACCGCATCACAGGCGGGCTGCTCCGGCGCGGTCGCGGCAGCGGTGTTGCCGTAGTACGGGTTGGGCAGCACCAGCGGGCACGCACCGTCGGTCGGATCCGGCGGCGCGATGGTGGTCTCGAACGTGCGCAGGTGCTGACCCGGCTTGATCGGGGCGAGCAGACGACCCGGGGTGTTCGAGCTGTCTGTGGCGACCACGTTGTACGGGCCACGACCCCACCGGGTCGGCGAACCCGTGCGGCCCGCCAGCGAGAAGGTCGACACCTGGGCGCCGATCTGCAAGTCGCCGGCCAAAGCGAATTCCTTGACGACACCGAACAGCACGTACCCGTACTTGGCGACGCTGCCGGTGGCGCCCGCGATCAGAATGTCGTCGTCGTCGGGGATCTCGTCGCACTCGTCTTCCGAACCGACACCGGTCCAGATCTCGATGGCGACACCGCGGTTGTCGGGCTGGTCCTTCTTGTCGGAGAAGCCGATCGCTTCGCCGTCGTGGCCGAGGACCAGCTCCCAGTCCATCAGCATGTTGTAGAGGTCGGTGTTGACCTTGCAGAGTTCGAGGGTGACGTTCCACCATTTGCGTTCCGCGCGGGTGCGATCGGAGACACACACCGCGCCGTCAGCGTTGGTGGATTCCAGGTCCTGCGCCTCCCGCATCTGCGGGGACGCGGTGACGGTGACGAAGCCACTGGTGACGATGCGGGAGCGGGGGCCCTGGATGGGCATACCGCAGGAGTCGACGAGGGTCGCGCGCAGCCGCTTCCCCTTCACAATGCCGTATTCAGCCACGACGGGTTCTCCTCGAAGGTCTGTGTGAGGTTGTGCGTGGCTGCCCAGGCCCGACTACGAGCGCACCCTAAAGAGCAGGGGTGCAGCGGGGTCTACGGTTCATCGGGGGGCGGGTTGGGGGTGGCTTCCCACTGCCCGAACGACAGATGTTCGGGCAGGGTGTTGCCGGATTCGACGGCCCACAGGCGGGTGCGCCAATGCCAGTCCGCGTCGTACACGAGGTAGTCGCGTAGGCGGGCTTCGGCGGCGGATCGTTGCTCGTCGCGTCGGGTGAGCCGGTTGACTTCCTTCGCCAGGTTCCCCACCTGACGGCGCAGCGAAGACAGGTCAGCGGCTTCCTGCTCGGCGCGGCGCTGCGCTTTCGACCGCCAACGTCTACCGAGCGGGCCGAGGACACGCGCCCACTGCTCACTGCTCGCCGCCAGAGCCTGTCCGAGATAATTCAGTCCGGCGAGTCCAGCGATGAGGATCAAGAGCCATGGGGGGAGCAGGTCGGCGAATGCGGCTACCTCACCCACGGTGGCCGCCCCGTCGCATCAAGCGATGCCCGCCCCATCACCGCATGCCCGATCGCGTTGACGAACACCCACCCCACCCCGGTGCGCCAGCCATAGTGCTCCCCCAGTCTCACCACCAACACCAGCTGTCCCACTCCGAACGCCGAATACAAACCGACCAACACACCGTGCGCGACCGCCGCCACCGGGTAGCTGCGAATCACCTGCCCCGCCAACCCGACCGCCCCCGCCAACGCATACACCGCACCCCACGTACTCAGCGGCAGCGCCGCCTCCACGAAACCCAAGGTCCGACCGGCCGCACCCTGCGGCATGATCATGTAGTCGATGCCACGCAGCAACGCTGTGAGCAGCAGACCGGTTTGCAGCAGGGTGGCGGCGGGCCGCTCGATCTGCACCGGCAGCAGCACGGCGCGCAGCGTGGCAATCACCGGCTACCCCAACTCGGTGGGGGCGGAATGCCTGCCCGCGGGCACAGCACGCACCAGCGACGGCGAATCACTGTCCCCGATCGTGGTGGACGCGACCGACGACAGCAGCGACAGCACAGCCGCCCACGCCGACGCGCCGAGCGCGCCGAGCACGAATTGCCACGGGATCCCGTTGCCCGCCAACGCTCCGATGGAGACGGCGGACAGCAGGGCGAACAGGGTTTGCGCGAACGTCTTACCCGCCCGCTCCGCAGCGGCGAGCCAGAACTGTTTACTCAGCATCGCCCGCTCCCTCGGTCTTGCGGGTGCGGGTGCGAGTGGTCTTCGGCTTCACCTCACCGGCATCGGTCTTCTCCGCGGGCTCACTGACCGGTTTGGGCAGCAGACCCGCAGCGTCAGCGATCCCCACAGGCACCGAGAACGCCAACCCGGCGCCGCCGGTGACCGTGCGAACCCTGGCGACCTGGTCGCGGCCTGCGGCTTCGATGAGTCGGCGGGCGATGTCGGATCGCTGGTGGGTGGGGGCGTGGATGGTGGCGGTGTCGCCGCTGATCTCGATACGCATGGTGTTCTCCTACGGGTTCGGCTCCGGCTCCGGCTCGGGTTCCGGCTCGGGCTCGGGGGGTTCGGTGATGGTGACGGCTTCCGCCCAGCACTCCCACGTCACAACCACCTCACGCTCCGACACGCTCAATCGCTCGTTGTGGGGGTAGTCGGGGCCGTGGACGTTGCTGATACTGGACCGGTGCACGGTGACCGGGCCGGTCGCGACAAGGGTTTCCCCGAGGTCGGTGTATCCGGCGCCGAACGCCCACCGATGCCCGAGCGGGGACACACGTTGCCCGCCCCGTTCAGTGATCAGATGCGCCGACTGCAATGCCGCCGCCAAATGGGCGGGTGCATGGATGACGCCAGGGAAGCCGTACGGGGCGATCGCCTGCTCCAACGCCCCGACTGCGGCGACCAAGCCCACTACCTCAGCGGGTGCCCCGGCCGCGGCCAACAGCTTGTCGACGATCTGCTCTTCGACCCGCACCGACTCCTGCAACCGCAGCAGCTGCTGCGCACGCTGACCGGCCTCTCCGACAGGGACGACAGCGCCGCAGTCATCGTCTGCGCCGACCACGATCCCGGTGAACGGCTCCGAGATCGGATGCCGCTCGCTACCTTTCGGGTTCGGTTCGGGCTCTTCCGGGTCACACCCGATGGGCCACACCCAGGTGGTGCCGCAGTTCCAGGTGTCGACACGGACACCGTGAGCGAGGCGGGAGGGATCAGCTACATCGATCACCCTCGCCGCCGCATACAAGCCGCTCACGGACGGGTTGGCCAGCGGGGGACGGTAGATCTCCACACCCGCCTCCTCTCAACAAGAGTTTGGGGCCCGACCGGTGGGGGTGAGCGGGGCAGCCACATGGACTACTCACCCCCACCGGTCGGGGTCTAAGGGGCGGGCTAGTTCGGGGCGCCCGCCGTGGTCTGCACCACCGCGATCGCCGGATCGGTGCCGCCGGTGAAGCTGTCGGCGGCGACGATCAGCGCGACGTTGGTGCCGCCCAGCACACCCTGGAAGGTGATGGTGTACGGGCCGCCCGCGTTGCCGGAGACGGACACGTTGCCGACACCGATGGTGGGCAGCAGCGCGAGCGCGGCCTGCACCTGGGCGGCGGTCGCGTTGTGCGCCAGCGCCGTGGTGGTCGCACCACCGAAGGTCAGCGTGAACGTGCCACCGGTCGGGGAGCCGGTGATGGTGGCGGTCTGCACCTCATTGGTGGTGGTGGCGCAGGTGATTTCCTTGCGGGCGCCGACGATGCCGGACACGCACAGCGGGACGGTCACGACCTCGGAGGTGAGGCACCGCTTGTCGACGAGGTACTCGTCTTCCACGAACAGCTCGGTGTACCGGTTCTTCTGGAGCTGCGCCTTGTCGTACAGCGTTCCGACTTCGATGACGTTGGACAGGTGCCGGTACCAGGTGCCGCGCGGGTACAGCAGCACCTTCACGCTCGACGGCCACACCACCGACGCGGTGGGCAGCGGCTGCCAGTGCTGCACCCACTGCATGAAGATGTTCCGCTCGGCCAGCCACAGATCCACCTGCTGGTCGGTGACGGACTTGACGTCACGACCCTGCTGGTTCGCCATGTCCGCGCGCGCAGCCTCCAACACCCACGCCTCGGTGACACCCTCGATCGGGGCGTCCTTCGCCAGGCGCTCCTTCTGCCGGATCACGGTCGCCCGCAACGCCAGCGAGTTGAGGAACGACCCGGCGGCACCGAGCCCGGAAGCGGCGGGGACGGTGATCGCGGTCGAACCCGCAACCATGTCCAGGATCGACCACACCGACAGCTTGATCTGGTACGCCTTCATGACCTCCTTCATGAAGCGCTCGATCAGCTCCGGCCAACCCCTACGCTGGAGGATGCCGGCGGTGACGCACAGGCCGATCGCCTGCAACCGGATCTCCTCCATCTCCACGCACGGGATCTCCACGCACGGCTTGGTGGGGTCTTCCAGCAGCTCCGCCTCCGTGTACCGGAACGGCAGCGTGTTGTACAGCTCGGTGAAGTCCGGCACCTGCGGCCTGCGGAGACCGCCGCGGGTGATGTTGAGGTCCGGCAGCGACAGCAGACCGGTGGCCTCGGTGACCTCACAGAAGTCGTAGACCGTCTCGCTCGGGGAGCACCAGCCGAGGGAGGCGGCGAGCGCGCCGTCCTTGTCGAACTCGTTGCGCTTCCAGTCGGTGGCGTCGACGATCGCATCGACCTGCGCCTCGAACTGCTGCTCGGTCTCCGCGGTGACGATCCTGTCGGCGCCGAAGTTGCGTTCTAGCACCGCCAGCGACAGCGGGATCAGGTTCGCCCGCTCCTGCACCACGGCACGGTTGGACACGATGCGGGTGCCGGTGTTCGCCTTCTCCACCGCGGCGGCCAGCGCTTCGAATCCGACGATGCCGGGCTGGTGGGCGGGCACCTGCGGGCGCATACGGAAACCGACCTGCGGGGCCGGGGGCGCGGAGTCGGCGGGGGCGCGGCCGGTCTTGGAGGCGAGGCCACGGAAGTCCGGGCGTGAGGATGCGGCGACCGCCGGTTCGGGGGCGTCGGTGATGATCTTCTCCGCCTCAGCGACGACAGCAGCGGGCTCCGGGGTCGGCTCGGGCTCCGGGGTCGGCTCGGGTTCCGGCTCGGGCTCGGGCTCGGTGTGGCGGGCGGCGGCGCGCGCATCCAGCAGCGCCTGCGCCTCGGCCAGTCGTGCCTGCTCCTGGGCCACGACCTCATCGAGGCGGGAGCTGATCGACTCGACAACATCGTTCAGTCGCTTCAGTTCGGCGACGGTTTCGGCGGTCACCGACTCGCCGACCTCACCGCTGACGGCGTCGAACGCGGCGTCGGCCTGTGCGCGCAGCTCCTCCAGTTCCTGACGCGACAGCTCCGCCAGGTTGTCGGGCAGCTCAAACTTCTCCATCTCTGTCTCTCCCATTCGGGTGTGTCTTTGAGTGGGAGGCCCGCAGCCATGCCCCTTTGTTGGGGCGGAAAGGTAGAGAGGGGGGGTGCAGCGGGTACGATGCCGGGATCGGATTGTGGGCGTGACCTGCGGTTTTGGTACGCTCGCACAACTTTCGAAGAGATGGGGCAGAGCAGATGCGTGCAGGGGCAGCAGCAATCGCCGCAATCGCGACCGCACTCGTGGTCACCGGATGTGGAGACAGTGGACGGGATTCGGTGCCGCGCGGGGAGTCGACACCGATCACCACCACCCAATCCGCCGAAGCGCCAGCAGCGGTGACAACGTCCCCGCAGAAGGGGGTGCTGGCGCCCACCGAAACCGGACGCTCCGCCGCTTACGACATCGACACCATGATCCTGTCCGTGGAGGAGAAGCAGTCTCGCTACGGGACGGTCACTGTGTTCACGTTCCAGTTGGTCAACGACGGTGACAAGATCTTCGAGGGCTACAACTGGCCGTCCCCCACCGTCGTTTACGGTCCCGCCGGCACACCCGCCGAACACACCTTCTCTCTCAGCGAGGGTTACGGGGAAGGTGTTCAGGGTTCGATCCCGCCCGGTATGCGGCAGACCGTGCAACACGCCTACGACGTGCCGAAGGCCGAGTTGAATCCTGCTGTGGTGACGGTCGGAAGCCTGGTGTGGCAAGGGGATTTCAGCACCTTCACCCGCTAACCTCGGACACGACAGAGCCCCCGGAACAGCCACGATTCCGGGGGCTCTTCGCCGCTCGAGGTCGAGCGGAGCTAGTGCGGCCCGATGAACGCCGACGCGGTGACCGGGCGTTCGGGATCGGCGAACACATACAGCGACTCAACGGGCGAACTGCCGTAGGCGGGACCGGCGGGCACGTTGAACGACATCTCATTACCCGGCTCGATCGTGTACGAGTCGTCCGCTGTCCCCGACGCACTGTTCGTCACATGGAGGCGGCCGGTGTCGGAATCGTTTCGCACATACACACTGAACGCTTTGTCGGTGCGCTGCCAGGTGAGGAGCTGGACCGGAGTGGCGTCGAGGGCGGTGACCTTCGCGGTGGAGAACGGGACAGGCATCAGGACTCCGCGTTGTCGTAGGTGGCGGTGAAGATTTCCGGTTTGACCGGGTAAAACTCGCCCGCAACACCCTTCACGATCCAGTCGCCGGGGCTGGCGGTCATGACGCCTTCGAGGGTGTCGATCTCGATGAGGATCGGTCCGCCGCCCGTGTACTGGCCGCCGGGGAAGGTGACTCGCCCGCCGCACCATCGGGCTACCTCGTCGGGGGTGACGCGGTTGGTGAGTTGGACGGCTTCGATCTCGACTGGCCGTTTGCGGTATCGCTCGGGTGTGAGTGCCATGCCCGCGCACGGTAGG
>NZ_JARWRU010000766.1 GCF_029867845.1 Nocardia farcinica
ACGGCCACGCGGGGGTGGGGCGCCGCCGTGGCGGGTTACCGCCCCTAACCCTGGGCCCGCCAAATCATTCCCGCCACCACCGGGCTGGGTCCCTCCCCTCGCCGCGGGGCCCACGCGGGGCCGCCGCGCGCACGAGAACGGCCCTTCTCCCTGCGTGGGTGGCGGGCCGTTCGTCGTCGCGCCGGATCAGGCGCGGCAGCTCACTCGGCGGCGGACTGCTGCTCGGCGAGCTGCTTGCGCACCTCGTCCATGTCCAGCGCCTTCACCTGGGTCACCAGATCCTCGAGCGCGGCCGGCGGCAGCGCGCCGGGCTGCGCGAACACCAGCACACCCTCGCGGAAGGCCATGATGGTCGGGATCGAACGGATGTTGGCGGCGGCGGCGAGCCCCTGCTCGGCTTCGGTGTCGACCTTGCCGTGCACGACGTCGGGGTGCTTGTCCGACGAGGCCTCGAAGGTGGGCGCGAAGTTGCGGCACGGTCCGCACCATTCGGCCCAGAAGTCGACCAGTACCACGTCGTTGCTGGTGACTACCTCGTCGAAGTTCTGCTGGGTGAGCGTCTGGGTCGCCATGACGTCCTCTCGTGTCGTGTGTCGCCTGCTGTAACGCCGGGGACTGTCTCCATCTTCCCGCGTCCGTCTTCCCGGAGTCTTCCCGGAGGCAGGCGGCCTTTCTCGACGCAACGCCGAGCGCGGCGTCTTCGCCGTTCCCGTCAGGGGTACCCGCGGGCACACCGGCAAACACCTCACGGGCGGGTCGGACGCCGCGCCGTGGTCCGCCGGGGCGAAGATGAGCCGGTGAGCGAAGCGAAGAACACCGGCAGGCCGGGCGCGTCGGGAACGGTGCGGCTCGGCATCGTCGAGGGCGACGGCATCGGTCCCGAGGTGGTGCGTTCGGCCAGGGCGGTGGTCGACGAGGCGGTGGCCGTGGTCGGTGGCACGCCGATCGAATGGGTGCCCGCGATCATCGGGCACCGGGCCATCGGGGAGTTCGGCGAACCGCTGCCCCGGCAGACGCTCGACGTGCTGGCGGGGGTGGACGCCTGGCTGCTCGGCCCGCACGACAACGTCTCCTATCCGGGCGAGTTCCGTCGCACCACTGCGCCGGGTGGCGCGATCCGCAAGCACTTCGACCTCTACGCCAACATCCGCCCGGCCCGCGCATTCCCCGGCGTGCGGGCCGTCGCCCCCGGCATCGACCTGGTGGTGGTGCGGGAGAACAGCGAGGGGTTCTACGCCGACCGCAACATGTACGCCGGGTCGGGGGAATTCCAGCCCACCCCCGACACCGCGCTGTCGGTCGCGGTGATCACCAGGGCTGCCAGCGAGCGGATCGCGCACGAGGCGCTGCGGCTGGCCGCGAGCAGGCGCGGCAAGGTCACCATCGTGCACAAGGCCAATGTGCTGCCCCGCACCATGGGGCTGTTCCGCGAGACCTGCTACGAGGTGGCGCGCGCCTATCCTGGGGTGCGGGTCGACGACGAGCACGTCGACGCGGCGGCGGCGCACCTGGTGCGCGCGCCCGAGGACTACGACGTGCTGGTCACCGAGAACCTCTTCGGCGACATCCTCTCCGACCTGGCCGGGCAGCTGAGCGGTTCGCTCGGCACCGCGCCCTCGCTGAACTGCTCGGCCACCCGCGCCATGGCCCAGGCCGTGCACGGCGCGGCCCCCGACATCGCCGGGCACAACCGAGCCAACCCGGTGGCGATGCAGATGTCGGCGGCGATGCTGTTGCGCTGGCTGGCGACTCGCGACGGAGCGAGCGTGCTCGCCCGCGCCGCCGACCGGGTCGAGCACGCGGTGGCGGCGACCTTCGCGGCCGGGATCGCCACCGCCGACCTCGGCGGGACCGCCTCGACGGCGGAGTTCACCGAGCAGGTGTGCGCCAGGACGCACCGGCGCTGAGGCCGGGACCGGGGAGGCCGGGGTGTCCGGGGAGGCGCCGCGCCGCTGGTCACCAGAGGACGTCAGGTTCCTCGGCGTGCTTGCGGTGCCTGCCCGCGGGGCGATCGGTCTCGGTTTCGGCTTCCAGCGACGCGACCGCGGGCGTCAGGTCGAGGGCGTCGGCCGCCGCGCCGGTCGTGCGCGTGCCGGCGCGGTCCGCGCGCTCGTCTGCCCTCGGGGCGATGACCCGCTCGCCGCCGGCGAGGAGGTCGGCGTCGCCGGTCATCCGGGGCCGGACGCGGCCGGTGGTCAGCGGGATGTCGCCGTCCGGGCGGATGACCGGGGCGGCGTGGCGGCCGCCGCGCGGGTCCATGCCGTAGTGGGCGAACAGCTTCGACTCGGCGTCGCGGGTCAGGCGGCCGTCGACGTCCAGATGCGGCGCCGACTTCACCTGCTCCCTGCGTACCGGCACGCGCAGATCGCCCTTCTCGCCCAGCGGCCTCGCCCCGGCCAGGGGCACCAGCGAATCCTGGGAGAACCATCCGGTGGAGACGGACACCCAGGTCGGCGCGCCGCTGTCGTTGTCGAGGAAGATCTGCTTGACCTTGCCGATCTTGGCGCCGTCCGCGTCGATGATCGTGCTGGCGAGCAGGGAATCGAGCGTTGACCGAGTCATGTGCGCTCCTCGGGGAGTCGGGGATCGTTTCCGGGCTCCCGTGGGAGGAACCCGGGCATGGCCGAAGATCAGCTATCTTCCGGCAACTACCCGGGTGGCGGACGCGCCAAACCGCGCCGGGATCACGATGCGGTGCTCACGAGCCGGCCGTGACGTAGCGGCGCAGGCGCGCCGCGGAATTCCGGTCGCCGGGGCGACCGTAGGTGTCCCAGGCCGCCCGGCGCGGATCGATGCCGTAGTGGGCGAACAACTCGGCCTCCGCCTCTCGATCGAGCATGCCACCGTCGTCGCGGTGCGGGCAGGTGCGCACCCGCTCCTTGCTGACCTGGACGCGCAGCGACTCGCGTTCCAGCCGGTGCTGGGCCCCGGACAGCGGGACCAGCGCATTGCCCTCGTCCATGTCGGTGGCGACCGCCACCCAGGTCGGCGATCCGCTCTCGCCGTCGAGATAGATCTCCTCGACGGCGCCGATCGTCTCGCCGTTGGCATCGAGAACCGTGCTCCCGATGAGGGAGTCGAGCAGGGATCGAGCCATGATCACTCCTCGGTTGCCGGGTTTCCTTGATCTCTGGTGGGTGATCTCGGTCGGGTGATCTCGGGTGGTGATCGCCGGTGGGCGGCCTTGCCGTCGGCCGTGCGGTGTACCCGCAGCTACCCGGCCGGGGAGACGGCAAACAACCACGTCGTGCGGGCGGCGCCCCGGCGCGCGGCGGTTCGCGGATGCGGGTGTCGCCCGGGCGCAGGTCAGGCGGTGACGGCGGTCATGTCGTCGAGCAGGATCATGACCTCGCCCGCGGTCTTGGTCACCACGTCGAGCCGGATGCGCAGCGCGCGCAGTTCGGTGGCCGCGATCGGCCCGGCGAAGCGGTGGTGCAGCCGGACCCACTCGCCCGCGGCGGTGGTGACGCCGAGCGGCACCTCGCGGTCGGCCAGCAGGGCGTGCACCCGCAGCGAGGCGTGCGGCGAGCGGATCCACAACCGCAGCTCGGTGGTGGACTCGGGCAGGGTGCGCGAGCGCGCGGCCCGCGGCGCCAGCTCGACCTCGAGCCCCTCGGCGGCCGAGCGGACGAGCAGCACGACCGCGCGATGGTCGGCGCCGCGCTCCCCGTCGGCGAACACGCCGGGGCGCTTGGCCGGCGCGCCTTCGACGAAGGTGGTCAGGTGGGTCTGCGGCGCTCCAGGGCCGCGCAGCTCCCAGTCGTCCCTGTTCTCGAAATCGTCGAGGAGTACCTCGGTCGAGGCATCCGGCATCGCCTGTGTCCCTTTCTCCACGGTCCCGGTCGTGCCCGGGATCCCCACCGATCCACCCTACTGGCCTTCGCGGCGCGAAAGTTCGTGTCGCCGGTGGATTTTCGGCTGCCTATCGGCAGGCGTGATCCCTGATGCGGCCCGCGTGCGCGCGGATCACCGTCGGCACGGCCCGCAGCGGGACGGCGGCGGCGTAGTCGATGAGGAAATCGCCCTCGGGATCGCAGACGGTGAGGCTGTAGCCGACCAGCGGCTCGTCGAGCACCGACAGGGCCCGCGCCCAGTGGTCGATGCGAACCCGCACCGCGAGCTCGTCCAGCGCCGCCGCGATCTGGGCGCCGGTGCCGGTGTGCCTGGCCGCCCACCACGGCCGTGAGCCGGCGGGCCAGGTGATCTCCACCAGGCAGTCCAGCTCGCGGCCCTCCGGTACGCCGGTCACGAGCGCCATTGTTCCCCCGGCAGGGGACACGCCTGGTCACGCCGCCGTGGGTGCGGCGTGTCGCGGCGCGCGGGTGTCCTAGCCGGTGGGAGTGTCCTGGCCGGTGGGAGTGTCCTGGCCGGTGGGGGTGTCCTGGCCGGTGGGCGCCTCGTACTCCTCGAGCGTTCGGCGCAGCAGCTTGCCGGTGGCGTTGCGGGGCAGCTCGTCGAGGAAGACCACCTCGCGCGGCACCTTGTGCCGGGCCAGATTGGCCTTGACGTAGTCCTTGATCTCCTGCTCGTCGCGGGCGGCGTCGGGCGTGGTGACCACGAAGGCGCGCAGCCGCTTGCCGAAATCGCGGTCCGGCACGCCGACCACGGCGGCCTCGAGCACATCCGGGCGCTCCACCAGCAGGTTCTCCACCTCCAGCGGGAAGACGTTCTCGCCGCCGGAGACGATCATGTCGTCGTCGCGGCCGTCGATGAACAGCCTGCCCTCGGCGTCGAAGTGGCCGACGTCGCCGCTGGAGAGCAGCCCGTCGACGGTCTCCTTGGTGCGGCCGTCGGTGTAGCCGCTGAAGCTCAGGCCGCTGGAGACGAAGATCGTGCCGACCACGCCGGGGGTGGTGATCTTGTTGCGCTGCTCGTCGTAGATGGCGACCCGGCAGCCGACCGGTGGGCGGCCGACCGTGCCCGGCGCCTCGCGCATGTCGCGCGGGGTGGCCACGGCGGCGACGGCGACCTCGGTGGAGGCGTTGAGGTTGTATAGCACCTCGCCGACGGCGGCCTCGGTGCGGGCGCTGAGATCGGGCGACAGCGAGGAGCCCGCGGCGAAGACGACCCGCAGCGAGGAGGTGTCGTAGCGGGAGAGCACCTCGGGGCCGAGGTCGACGATGCGCTGCAACATGGTCGGCACCAGCACCAGGCTGGCGGCCTTGTGCTCGGCGATGGTGGCCACGGTGCCCTCGGGGTCGAACTTGCGCCTGCGCAACACCACCTTGTTGCCCAGGCTCCAGCCCAGCGCGAGCTGGGACAGGCCGGTGCCGTGGAAGACCGGCGCGGCCATGACCATGGTGTCGTTCCTCGGCAGCGGGATGCGGTCGAGGAACTGCGCCGAGGTCAGCGGGGAGACCTTGTCGCGCGGCGCGCCCTTGGGGGTGCCGGTGGTGCCGCTGGTGAGGATGACCACGCCGCCGGGTTTCGCGGGCGGGGCGGGCGGCTCGCCGTCGGCGTGCGCGGCGATCAGCGCGTCGATGGTGGGGGTGGTGTCCTCGCCCGCCGGGTCCTCGACCCAGGTGCGCAACCGCGTGGTGGTCTCCGGC
>NZ_JARWRU010000767.1 GCF_029867845.1 Nocardia farcinica
CTCGGAGGCGATGACCTTGTTCTCTTCCGGGCGGGTCAGAGGCAAGTACGCGTTCTAACTGCGTCGCGGCAGCGAGTTGGGGGCGGGCGAGGTGGTGAGCCTGGCCGGACGCCAGGCGCGGGTCACCGGGGCCTGACGACCCCGGCTCCCCGCCGCCCGCTCATTCGGCGCGGACCACCACGCCGTCGTGATCGCTGTAGAGCATCTCGCCCGGCACGAAGCTCACGCCGCCGAACTCCACCGGCACGTCGCGCTCGCCGCTGCCGGTCTGGGTGCTCTTGCGCGGGTTGGTGCCCAGCGCCTTGATGCCGATGTCGAGGGTGCGCAGGATCGCCGAATCGCGCACCGCGCCGTTGACCACGACGCCCGCCCAGCCGTTGTCCACGCCGCGCCCGGCGATGATGTCGCCGACCAGGGCGGTGTGCACGCTGGCGCCGCCGTCGACGACGAGCACCCTGCCCTCGCCCGGCTCGCTCAGGGTCTGCTTGACCAGCAGGTTGTCCTGGAAGCAGCGGATGGTGACGATGCGGCCGGAGAACACGGCTCGGCCGCCGAACTGGATGAACTGGGTGTCGCAGCTGCGGATGTCGGGACCGATCTCGTCGGCCAGATCCGCGGTGGCGATCTCGGTGGTTGACTCGGTGTTCGCTGGTTCGGACATGACGCGATTGTCCCCCGCCCGCGCGTGCCCCCCGGCACGGCCCCCGCCCGAATGTGGCACGGCCCGCGCCGATCCGGCGCCGACCCCGGCGGCGTCGGCGTGGCACCCCTGCCAATCGGCCCCCGATACGTCCACACTGGTTCGGTGACTTCCGCCCCAGAGCGTCCGATGTCCGATCCGGTGATCGCGGCCCCGGAGGCCTCCGTGCCGCACCGCGCCCGGGGCACGCTGCGTGAGGTGCCGCACCGGGCGGGGTTGGCACTGGGCGTGTTCGCGATCGCGTGCCTGCTGTGGAGTCTGTCGCCCACGCTGCGTCATCTGCTCGGACCCGTCCGCCGCTATGTCGACGACTACTACTTCGACGCGCCGGACACCAATGTCATGTGGGCATTGATCGTCGGCCTGCTCGCCGGTGCGGTCGCGGCGCGCAAACGGGTCGCCTGGTGGTTGCTGACCGGCTATCTCGCGATCTTCGCCGTCGCCAACGCGCTGGAGTTCGCCCGCCACCGCGATGTGCACGCGCTGGCCGGGATGCTGGTGCAGCTCGGGGTGATCGGCGTGCTGATCGCGGCCTGGCCGCAGTTCTACACCCGGGTCCGCCGCGGCGCGCTCTGGCGTGCGCTCGGCGTGCTGGTCGGCGGCCTCGCCGTCGGCTGCCTGCTCGGCTGGGGTCTGGTCGAGCTGTTCCCCGGCACGCTGCCGCCGGGCCGGCAGCGCCTCGGCTGGGCGGTCTACCGGGTGACCGCGGCGATCCTGGTGGACAACGAGCACTTCGACGGCCACCCACGGGCTTTCGTGAACATGCTGCTCGGCCTGTTCGGCGCGGTCGCGCTGCTGGCGGCGGCGGTGACCCTGCTGCGCTCGCAGCGCGCCACCAACGCCATGACGGGACTGGACGAATCGGCCGTCCGTGGCCTGCTGGAACGCTCGGATGTCGCCGATTCCCTCGGCTACTTCGCCACCCGCCGCGACAAGGCGGTGGTCTTCGCGCCCAGCGGCAAGGCCGCGATCGCCTATCGCGTCGAACTCGGGGTGTGCCTGGCCGGTGGCGATCCGATCGGCGTGCACGAGGCCTGGCCGCACGCGGTGGACGCGTGGCTGGAGCTGGCCGACCGCTACGGCTGGACGCCCGCGGTGATGGGCGCGAGCGAGGCGGGCGCGGCCGTCTACGGCAGGGCCGGGCTCTCGGCGCTGCGGCTGGGCGACGAGGCGGTGCTGGAGACGAAGAACTTCTCGCTGGCCGGGCCGGAGCTGCGCCAGGTCCGCCAGGCCGCCAACCGCCTGCGCAGACACGGTGTGCGCGTGCGCGTCCGGCGGCACCGCGACATCCCGGTCACCGAGTTCCCGCACATCGCCGCGCGCGCGGACGCCTGGCGCGACACCGAGACCGAGCGCGGCTTCTCCATGGCGCTTGGCAGGCTCGGCGACCCGCTCGACGGCGACTGCCTGCTGGTGGAGGCCGTCGACGAGCGGGACCGGGTGCTCGCCATGCTGTCGATGGTGCCGTGGGGCCGCAACGGGGTCTCGCTGGAGCTGATGCGCCGCGACCCGCACGGCCCCAACGGTGTGATGGAGCTGATGATCTCGCAGCTGGCGCTGACCGCCGAGCAGTACGGCATCAGCAGGATCTCGCTGAACTTCGCGGTCTTCCGCTCGGTCTTCGAGGAGGGCGCACGGATCGGAGCGGGGCCGGTGCTGCGGCTGTGGCGCGGTGTGCTGCTGTTCTTCTCGCGCTGGTGGCAGCTGGAGGCGCTCTACCGCTCCAACGCCAAATACCAGCCCACCTGGGTGCCGCGCTTGTTCCTGTTCGAGGAGCGCAGGCACCTGCCGAGGGTGGCGGCGGCGAGCGCGCTGGCCGAGGGCTTCCTGCCGCGTTGGGGCGCGGCGCAGGACGCGAGCGCGCACACCGGCGTTCGTCCCGCCGTGCCGGCCACGCTGACCGGCCTGCACGCCGACGGCAGCCCGCCGGACTGGCCGCGCCCCGATGTGCTCGCGCCGTCCGCGCGCAGGCCGGAGCAGGTCAGGGTGCGCCTGGACAAGCTGGATCGGATGCTCGCCGCCGGCATCGACCCCTATCCGGTCGCCTATCCCCCGACCCACACCGTCGCGGGCGCGCGCCACTCCCCGCGCGGCACCACCGTGCGGGTGTGCGGGCGCGTGCTGCGCAAGCGCGACTACGGCGGGGTGATCTTCGCGCAGTTGCGCGACTGGTCGGCCGACATCCAGCTGGTGCTCGACCGCGAACGCACCGGCTCGCAACGCATGGCGGCCTTCGACACCTTCTGCGACCTCGGCGATCTGGTCGAGGTCAGCGGCCGGATCGGCCGCAGTCGCAGCGGCGAGCTGTCGCTGCTGGTGTCGGACTGGCGGATGATCGGCAAGTGCCTGCATCCGCTGCCGGACAAGTGGAAGGGCCTGGCCGACCCCGAGGCCAGGGTGCGCAGGCGCTATGTGGACATGGCGATCGACGCCGAGACGCGCGAGGTGCTGGCCACGCGCAGCGCGGTGGTGCGCTCGCTGCGCGACTCGCTGCACGCGCTCGGCTATCTGGAGGTGGAGACGCCGATCCTGCAGCAGGTGCACGGCGGGGCCAACGCGGCGCCGTTCACCACCCACATCAACGCCTACGACCTCGATCTGTACCTGCGCATCGCCCCCGAGCTGTATCTGAAACGGCTGTGCGTCGGCGGCATGGAGAAGGTGTTCGAGCTTGGCCGCACCTTCCGCAACGAGGGCGTGGACTACAGCCACAACCCGGAGTTCACGATCCTGGAGGCCTACGAGGCGCACAGCGACTACCTGCGCATGATGGACACCTGCAGGCAGCTCATCCAGAACGCGGCGCTGGCCGCGCACGGCTCGATGGTGGTCATGCGGCCGGGGCCGGACGGCGCGCTGCGTCCGGTCGACATCTCCGGCGACTGGCCGGTGCGCACCGTGCACGACGCGGTCTCGGCCGCCGCGGGCGAGCGGGTCACCCCGCGCACCCCGGCCGAGGACCTGCGCGCGCTGTGCGACCGGCTCGCTGTCGCGTGCAGGCCGGACTGGGACGCCGGGCAGATCGTGCTGGAACTCTATGAGCACCTGGTGGAGAGCCGCACCGAGGAGCCGACCTTCTACATCGATTTCCCCACCTCGGTCTCCCCGCTCACCCGGGCGCACCGCAGCACGCCCGGGGTGGCCGAGCGCTGGGATCTGGTGGCCTGGGGCGTGGAGGTCGGCACCGCCTACAGCGAGCTCACCGACCCGGTCGACCAACGTCGCAGGCTGACCGAGCAGTCCGTGCTTGCCGCCAACGGCGACCCGGAGGCGATGGAACTCGACGAGGACTTCCTCGAAGCGCTCGAACACGCCATGCCGCCCACCGGCGGCCTCGGCATGGGCGTCGACCGGGTGGTCATGCTCATCACCGGCCGCAGCATCCGCGAGACCCTGCCGTTCCCTCTGGTCAAGCCCCGCTGACACGGTAACGGCCTGCGGCAGAGCGGATTCGGGTCAACAGCCGCTCGACGTAGGCGTTAACCTGAAGGGTCCGGCCGGGAGGAGCCGGAATCCATCCACACACGAAACGGGGGGCGATGAACGTCGACCTGCTGACGACCGCCGGACTGCTCGACCACTCCGTCTGGGCGCAGGCGCTGCCGACACCGGACAGCCTGCTGGCCTCGGACACCTACACCCAGGCCACCGACCTGCTGGCCAGGAAGCGCAACCGCGGCCGTAATTCGGGCGGCGGTTTCCTGTTCGGCGGCATCTGCTGCCTGTTGTTCGTCGTCGCCGTGGTGGTGGTCGCCGTGCTGCTCACCAAGAAGAAGAATGACCAGCCGACAGCGGGCCAGCCGCCCTACGGCGCGCCGCAACCGCCTTACGGTGGTGCGCCACAACCGCCCTACGGCCAGCCGGGCGGGCAGCCGCCGCACGGGGGTCAGGGACAGCCGTACGGTCAGTCCACCGGCGATCAGCCCTACGGCGGCGCGCCCTACGGTCAGCCGGGTCAGCCCGGACAACCGCCGTACGGTCAGCCGCCGCACGGCCCGTCCACCGGCGATCAGCCCTACGGCGCACAGCCTTACGGCCAGCCCCCGCACCCGGGTCAGCCGCCCTACGGCCCGCCCGGTGGGCAGCCGCCCTACGGCCAGCCACCGACCGGCCCCGAGGGCGGCCCCTCGCTCTACAAGTAGCCGGGTCGTGCCCCTGGTGCTGCCCGGGCGACAGCGGTGCGGCACAGTGAACACGTGCAGTTGATTCTTGTCCGCCATGCCCAGCCGCTGCGGCTGACCGCGACGTCCGGTCCCGCCGATCCGGATCTCGCGGAGATCGGACGGGAACAGGCCGCGCGGGTGCCCGCCGCGCTCGCCCACCACCCCCGGATCACGAAGGTGGTGAGCAGCCCGCAGGCCAGGGCGCGCCAGACCGCCGTCCCGACCGCCGAGAAGCTCGGCCTGCCGGTCGAGATCGTCGACGACCTGGCCGAATACGACCGCGACCTGCCCGCCTACATCCCCGTCGAGGACGCCAAGCTGGAGTTCCGCGACGCCTACGAGCGGATCAAGGCCGGGCATCTGCCCGAGGGGATCGACGCGCAGGCCTTCATCGCCCGGGTGCTCGGCGCGGTCGACGAGATCGTCGCCGGGGCCGAACCCCACGACACGGTGGTGGCGTTCGCGCACGGCGGCGTGGTGAACGTGTTGCTCCAGCATGTGCTCGAGCTGCCGAGGCCGCTGACCTTCCCGATCGACTACTGCTCGATCACGCGGGTGCTGTTCTCGCGCACCGGCCGTCGCAGCGCGGCGACCGTCAACGAGAACGGGCACGTCTGGGATCTGCTGCCACGCAACCAGGGGCGCTAGACCGGCTCCGGCACGCGGACGGCCCCGGGACACGGGTACGGGGGGCGGGCCCGGGGCCACTGGCCCCCCGCGGGAAAGGCCGGGGGGGACGGCCA
>NZ_JARWRU010000768.1 GCF_029867845.1 Nocardia farcinica
CGGCTGGGGGGGGGGGCGGCGGCGTTCCCGGCGGATAATCCCGGCCCACCCCGGTTGAACACCTCCGACCCCCGCCCGGGCCCCGCCGCGTGTAACCCGCGCCGGGCCCCGGGTGACGACCGCGTGTCCGTTATCCCGTGGCGCGATTCATCCGCGCCTTGCGGCGGTAGGACAATTCGTCCTCCGGGCGTTCGGTGACCGCCGCTGCCCGCTCGGCGGGGAAATTCGCGATGACGCCGGTCAGTTCCCGCATGGCGCCGCTGACCGCGATTCCGAACACGCCCTGGCCGCCCTGCAGCAAATCGACGACCTCTTCCGGCGAGGTGCATTCGTAGACCGAGGTGCCGTCGGAGAACAGGGTGATGCCCGCCAGATCCTCGACGCCTCGGCTGCGCAGGTGATCGACCGCGATGCGAATGTTCTGCAGGGAGATGCCCGCGTCGAGCAGTCGCTTGACGATTTTCAGGACCAGAATGTCCTTGAAGGAATACAGACGCTGGCTTCCCGACCCCGCCGCGCTGCGTATCGAGGGCACGACCAGACCGGTCCTGGCCCAGTAGTCGAGCTGACGGTAGGTGATACCCGCGACCTGACACGCGCTGGGAACCCGGTAACCGACCAGCTCGTCCGGCACCGCATCGTTGGGGAACAGGCCTGGCTGTACCACATCCCGCGATTGCTCTGCCATTGACCACTCCCTTGCTTCGCCGACGCCCGGCCCCGTGGACGACCCGGCTCCGTTGGCGACCGATGACCGCTGCGACGGGGAATCGCCGCTACGACCTCGGCCCGACTATCGAGATTACTCCCGTCGATTGTCCGGGCACGGGTGTCGTCCAACCAAACGACACGCGCAACAAAAGTCTCAGGCTGTACTTCAGGTATAGAAGATCAGCTGTCGGTCGCTTTGAAATCGTCCGGCGAGACCGACTCGAGGAACTCCTTGAACTTCTCCACCTCGTCCTCGCGTTCGTCGGGCATCACCAGGCCCGCCTCGTCGAGCACCGGCTCCTCGGCATAGATCGGGCAACCCACACGCAGCGCGATGGCCACCGAATCCGACGGCCGCGCCGAGATCCGCAGATCGTTCTCGAACACCAGATCGGCGTAGAACGTGCCCTGTTTCAGGTCCACGATCCTGACCTCTTTGAGCGTGTGCCCGAGTTCGGTGATCATGATCTTGATCAGATCGTGGGTCAGCGGGCGCACCGGGGTCACCCGCTCCTGTTCGAGCACGATGGCCGCGGCCTCGGCCTGCCCGATCCAGATGGGCAGGTACCGCTCCCCGGACACCTCCCGGAGCAACAGCACCGGCTGGTTCTGTGGCTGCTCGACGCGGATGCCGATCACACGCATTTCACTCATGCCACTGCCTCCCATAATCGCCGACCGCCCGGCCCGAACGCCGCAGAGCACGCCGTGATACGAGTCTAAGCGAATTCGAGCAGCCGCCGCGATCGCCGAGGCGAGCCGATGTCCGTGGCCGCCCTACGCGAGCGACGCGGTGCGGCCGGGCAGGCGGCTCAGTTGCCGAGTGCGTTGCGGACCGCCGCCTTGACCAGGTGGGTGTGCAGGCTC
>NZ_JARWRU010000769.1 GCF_029867845.1 Nocardia farcinica
ACGGGGGGTGGATGGTGTTGTGCGACACCCCGACCTGCTTGCCCCCGCTCGCGCCCACCCGCAGCACCACCACTAACATCGCGGCCGCGACGCCCTGCCAGAAGAAGCGGTTGCCCGCCCAGAGTTTGCGAATCCGTGCCATCAGCGGCACACCTCCGAGTGCGAGTTGCCGCCGACCTGCGAGAACAGGCCGGGGGGCAGCAGCACGCCCCACAGCGAGACGTCCAGGCTGCAGAAGTAGGCGTTGCCGTAGGTGCCGTAGCTGCTGAACCGGGCCAGCGAGTTCAGCAGGCCGGGCAGCTGGACGGCCGCGCGGTCGAGCGCCTCGCCGTTGAGCAGCAGCAGCGCCACACCGGTGGTGGCCTCGTCCTGCGCGGCGGCCATGTCCGGCTTGACCTGCGCGAGCAGATCGACCAGCCCGTCGGTGGCGGTGGCCACCTGGTCCACCGAGGACTTCAGCAGCTCGCCCTCGGCGTAGAGCGCCTCGACCAGCGCGGTGGACTGGGTGATCAGGGTCTCCAGCTCGTCGCTGCGGTTGGCCAGGCCGGCCAGCACCGAGCTGAGGTTGGCGATGACCTCACCGAGAATCACGTCGCGCTGTCCGAAGGTCGCCGCCAGGTCGGAGGCCTGGATGATCAGTGAGGACAGCGACACGTTGTCGCCCTGCAGGGCCTGGATCAGCGTCTCCGACAGCGAGTTGATCTGATCCGGCTGCAACACCGAGAACAGCGGCTCGAAGCCCGACAACAGCGCCGAGACGTCGAAGGACGGTTCGGTGCGATCGACCGGAATGTGCCCGCCGGGTTCGAGGGGGTCGCCCTCTCCCTCGCCGGGCACCAGGGCGATGTAGCGCTGACCGATCAGGTTCTGATACCGCACCAGCGCCTTGGTGGTGGTGGTCAGGCGCTGCCTGTCCTGGATGCTGAAGTCCACCCGCGCCAGGTACCCCTCGTCGAAGTCGATCTTGTCGACCCGGCCCACGCGGACTCCGGCCATCCGTACGTCGTCACCGACCCGCACGCCCATGACATCGGTGAAGGTCGCCGAGTAGGAATGGGTGGTCCCCGGCACCGATCGCTGCAGGGTCGACCAGATGACCCAGGTCAGCAGGATCGCGATGACAGCGAAGAAACCGAACCCCGCCAATGCCTTCCCGGATTTCACGACTCATTCACCCCCGTCGGCGTCGAGTGCCTCGTACATGGTCACCGTGCCGCCGGCCAGCACCGGCGTGAGCAGCAGCAGCTGCGCCGCCGTCGGCCTGCCGCCGACCACCGCCGCGACCGCCGCGTGGCCGCGGCCGGAGGCGATCGGACGCATGGCGGCGGGGGTGGTGGCCGTCGGGTCCTGGGCCGGGTTCCGCGTCTGCTCCTGCTCGCCCGCCGGGGCGGTCAGCCCGGGGATGGCGGGCAGGCCCGGGATGGCGGGCAGGCCGGGGATCGACGGCAGGCCGGGCTCGGACAGGCCGGGGATGCCCGGCACGGTCATCGCGCCCTCCTCGCCGCTCGGCAGGCCGGGCACGACCACGGTCGGCGCCGGTCCCGCGGCGTCGAGCCAGCCGGGACGCATCTGCTCCGGGTAGACCTGCTCGGGCGCCTCGGCCGGCACGGTCGGGCCGCCGCAGCGCGGGCCGGCGAGGTCGCCGTAGCGCGGGCAGTCCTCGGCGGTGTACTGCTGAAACGGCGTGAAACTGACATCCATCTTCCAGACCATCTGCTTCTTCGGTCCCCAGGTGAACACCTCCGACAGCGCGGCGAGGGACTGGTTGAGGTTGCGCGCGGTGTACGGGATCGCGTCGGGATCATCGGCGAGACCGCCGAACAGGTCGCTCAGACCGGGCACCAGATCCTTGGCGGCGTTCGGGTTCCGGGCGAACAGGCTGTTGACCGAGTCCACCGCGCCCGAGGCGTTGGTCAGCAGGGCGACCAGGTTGTTCCTGCGCTCGGTCAGCGTCTGCGCCGCGGTCACCGACTCGGTGAGCACACCGACCAGCTCGGGCGCGGACTGGCTCAGCGCGGTGGTCGCCGCGCCGAGGTCGCCGAGCAGTTCGCCGACGCCGGGGATGTGCCTGACCTCGGTGATCCACCGGTCGAGGCGCTCGACTGTGGAGCCGGGCACCCGCGAGGCCGGGTCGAGCGCGGCGGCCAGCGTGGCCAGCACCCGGCCCAGCTTGGCGGGCTGGATGTTCTCCAGCACGTCGCGCAGCACCGTCAGCGTGGTCTGCAGCTGCATGGTCTCGCCGCTGGTGTCCTCGGCGATGACGGCGCCCTCGCTCAGGTAGGCGTCCGGTCGGCCGTTGTCGACCAGCTCGATCGCCGAGACGCCGAAGATGTTGTTCGGGATGACGCGGGCGGTGACGTTCGCCGGGATGGTGCGCGCGGCGTCCGGCCGCAGGTGGATGTCCACCCGTTGGCGCTGGCCCTTGGCCACCACCTCGACGGCGTCCACCCGGCCGACGACCATGCCGCGGAACTTCACGTCCGCCCGCTGCGGCAGCCCGTCGCCGGTGCTGGTCAGCTCGGCGTGCACGGCCACCTTGTCCTCGAAGTAGCCGGTGTAGCGCAGCGCCAGCGCGCCGAGCACCAGCGCGAAGGCCACGATCATGGCGATGCCCGCCATGGTGAGCTGGCGCGCGGTGGCGCCGCGGCCGCTGGGATCGAGAATCACCATTTCCCCTATCCCGAGATCCGAAAGCCGGGGTCGATGCCCAATTGGGGAAGTGTCTGTAACAGTTTCGCGAATACCATCACGACGATGACCATCTTGATGGCCTGCCCGGCCGCCACCCCGACGCCCTCGGGACCGCCGGTGGCGACGTAGCCGTAGTAGCACTGGATGAACGTCGCCAGCATGACGAACACCACGACCTTCAGCAGCGAGAAGAACACGTCGGTGCCGATGAGGAACTGGAAGAAGTAGTGGTCGTAGGTGCCCGCCGAGGTGCCGCCGAGGAACAACACCGACAGCTTGGTCGCCAGATACGCGGTGGCCAGGCCGACGGTGTACAGCGGAATGATCGTCAGCGTCGCCGCGATCATCCTGGTGCTGATCAGGTACGGCAGCGGGCGGATGGCGATGGACTCGAGCGCGTCGATCTCCTCGGAGATGCGCATCGAGCCGAGCTGGGCGGTGAACCGGCAGCCCGCCTGGATGGCGAAGGCCAGCGTCGCCAGGATCGGGGCCAGCTCGCGCGTGGTGGCGAAGCCGGAGATGGCGCCGGTGAGCGGACCCATGGTGAGCAGGTTCAGCGCGTTGAACGACTCCATGCCGACGGTGATGCCGCCGAACGCGCACAGCACGACGACGACGCCGATGGTGCCGCCGCCGACGATCAGCGAACCGTTGCCCCAGCCGATGTCGGCGGTCAGCCGCAGCACTTCCTTGCGATAGTGCTTCAGCACGAACGGGATCGCGGCCAGCGCCTGGAAGAACGTGATCGCCTGGTGCCCGAGCCGCTGGTTCGCCCGGTAGGGACCGGCGAGGACCTCGCCCGCCAGCTTGACCGGCACGAGCGCGGGCGGGGTGTACTTGGTCCCCACCTCAGACCACCTTCGTCGGGAACAGCGTGTTGTACAGCTGGGTGAGGATGATGTTGGTGGCGAACAACATCAGCGCCGAGGTCACCACCGCGGAGTTCACCGCGTTGGCGACGCCGCCGGGTCCGCCCTTGGCGTGCAGGCCGATGTCGCAGGCGATGATCGCGGTCAGCAGACCGAAGATCGCCGCCTTCACCAGCGCCACGATCAGGTCGTCGGCCACCGCGAAGGAGGCGAACGAGCCGATGAACGAGCCGGGCGTGCCGGCCTGGGCGTAGACGTTGAACATGTAGGCCGTCGCGAAACCGACGAACACCACGAATCCGCACAGCAGCATCGACACCAGCACCGCCGCCAGCAGCCGGGGGGCCACCAGCCTGCGCACCGGGTCGACGCCCATCACCCGCATGGCGTCGATCTCCTCACGGATGGTGCGCGAGCCGAGGTCGGCGCAGATGGCCGAGCCGACCGCGCCCGCGATCATGAGCGAGGTCACCAGCGGGGCGCCCTGGCGGATGATGCCGAGGCCCGCGACGGCGCCGATGAAGGTGGTGGCGCCGACCTGGTTGACCAGCGCGCCGATCTGGATCGAGACCACCACGGCGATCGGGATGGCCACGAAAACCGTTGGCGCGGCGGACACGTTCGACATGAACGCGCACTGCTTGATGAACTCCTGGTAGGGGAACCGCCGCGCGGCCATCGAGCGGAACAGCTCGATCGCCGCCGCCCGGCCGAGGCTCACCTGACGGCCGAGCGTTTCCAGGGACTGCTGGGGATGCCGCTTCCACAGCCCCTTCAGGTCGTCCACGGCGCGTTCCAGATCGGTGAGATCCTTCGCGGCCGGAAGGCTTTCGGTGGTTGTCACGCTGCCCGAGTTCCTTTCTGGGCTTTTTCGCCGCATGTCTCGCCGGCCGTTGGCGGCCTCGTGCGCGAGTGCGCGGAGCGTGTGCAGTCTCCCATAACGGAGTTGCGCATCACAAGCCGTAAGTGAATAGCTATTCTCATTCGTGGATGAACCGTTTCACGGTCGAGGAAAACGCTGAGCTGCGACGATCACCGCCCTGTCATCGCAGGTCAGCGCGCATCGAACAGGCGTAGGTCATGCCATTTCCGCATGACTGATTTAGCGGAAAAAGTTTATGTAAATTACTCGCAATTACGAGCCCATTGGAGTCGATTTCAGGACCGGATCGACCGGTCAGACCGGCCCGCTCAGATACTGCTGCAGGAAGTACAGCCCGGCGCCGAGCACACCGACGCCCGCGGCGAGAACCGCGACCACGGCGACCCACAGACCGAACCGCAGCACAGGATTGACCTTGATTCCGCCACCGAGAATCCGCACGCCGGAGACGAGGATGTCGATGAGCCAGACCAGAATCATCATGTCATCGTCACATTCGCGAAGATGAGCACGGGCCAGCAGACGATCGAGCCCAGGAACGAGACGATCACGTCGATGCCGTGCATGTCGCGTAGGTGCGAGGTGTGCGTGACCGACCAGATCACCCCGATGATGCCGTAGGGGATCGCCAGGATGATCAGCGTGCCGATGAACTCCGACACCTTCATCTCATAGCTGAATATTCGATCCAGCTTCTTCAACACTGAAGTGCTTCCTTTCCTTCGCGCCGGCCGCCGGACACCGCCCACCTCCACGGCCCCACCGAGCGCCCGCGCCGTATGTTACTCATGATTCACAGTGCTGCGGAAGCGCTTCCGGGAAACACCCTGCTCACCTACCACAGTTTGCCATGGTCAGAGCGGTCAACACGGCCTCGAATCAAGTTACCAAATATTCTGGCATCCACGGTTCCGCCCTCGAAGAATCGTCAGTAACATATCAAAACGGAGCGGGGTGCGGTGCCGCACCGCCCGAGAGATCGGGCACGGGCGCACCCCGGATCGCGTGGACGACAGAGAAGGACTCCCATGACCGCCGTAGCCAGGGAAGAACACCGGCACGAACCCGCACCGCTGACCAAGGAGCAGACCCGCATCCACATCCCCACCGAGCACCGGCCGCTGACCAAGAAGCCGCTGAAGCTCTCCGACGCCCTGGACTTCTGGTCCTTCGCCGGCGCGGCGGCCAACGTCGCCATGCAGATGGCCGATCCGGGTGTGGGCTACGGCGTGGCCGAGAGCAAGGTCGAGTCGGGTTCGCTGATGAAGCACCCGTGGAAGCGGGCGCGCACCACCACCACCTATCTCGCGGTCGCCATCCTCGGCACCGACGAGGAACGCGCCGCCTACCGGGAGGCGGTCGATTCCGTGCACCGGCACGTGCGCTCGGAGCCGGGCGCGAAGGTCAAGTACAACGCCTTCGACCGCAACCTGCAGCTGTGGGTGGCGGCCTGCCTGTACATCGGCTTCGAGGACACCTACCAGCTGCTGTCGGGCAAGATGAACGAGGAGCAGGCCGAGCAGTTCTACTCCACCGCCTCCACGCTCGGCACCACGCTGCAGGTCACCGAGGACATGTGGCCGAAGACCCGCGCCGAGTTCGACGAGTACTGGAACAAGGCCTGCGAGCGGGCGGTGCTCGACGAATACGTGCTCGCCTACATCAACGACCTGATCGATCTGAAGATGATCGCCTGGCCGCTGCGGTTCCTGTTCGCGGATCTGCTGCGCTTTCTCACCACCGGTTTCCTCGCGCCCTACTTCCGCGAGCAGATGCGCCTGGAGTGGACCGAGAACGACCAGCGCCGCTTCGAGCACCTGTTCATGTTCGTCGGCTTCGTCAACCGGTTCATCCCGCGTTTCATCCGGCACGCCGGAAGTCACGCGCTTATGGGTGATCTGAAACTCCGCAGGCGGCGGCGCAAGTATCTAGTGTGATGCCCATGCGCGTCGTGGACATGCACCGGACGATCGCCGCCCCGATCGGCGAGGTGTTCGACTGGATGACGGATGCGACGAACTACCACCGCGTTCCGTCGGTTCGTCGCGTCGTCCTCGTCCGGCCAGGGGACACCCATGGCCACGGCGTCGGCGCGATCCGCGTGGTCAACGCGCTGCTGTTCCGCATGACCGAGGAGATCACCGAATTCGAGCCGCCCACGTTCATGCGCTACTACATCCCCCGCTCGATACCGCCGCTGCGCCACGACGAGGGATACATG
>NZ_JARWRU010000770.1 GCF_029867845.1 Nocardia farcinica
CCTGAGCCAGGATCAAACTCTCCGTTGAAGACTCACAATCACACCCCCACAGGGATGCAATCAGATCTAAACTAGAGTCCGAAAACCCAGCAAAACAATCGCCAGCCGGAAATTAGCTGACAAAAAATGTCTCATCCCCCCACGGGGGTGGGAGAACGAGAACCAAAAACAATATTTGGCACTGACATTCATCGACACACTATTGAGTTCTCAAAGAACACACGCACACACATCCGAACCAGAAAAACTCCGGCACATCCGTGAGGCAACTTCTCCAGCTTAGCGCGACCTTCTCCCGGAACCAAATCCGCGGTTTTCGGTCGAACCAGTGTGATCGCCAGGCGCTCCTCGTCCTACCTCGTTTCCCAGGCCTCGCCGAGCCTTGCGGCTCTGCGTCTCGGCTCCGGGTCGGTGTCCGTGTCGCTCTGACGTGGAATAAGTTACGGGCTGCCGTTGATCATTGTCAAATCGCCTGATCAGAAGGCATTTTCAACGACAGCCCGCGCGGGACCCGCCGATCAGTGCGCCGCCGAGCCTCGATGGTCCGCGGCATCGGCCTCGGCCGGTTCCACACCGACACGCTCCACCTGTCCCCCGAGCGCTTGGAGCTGCTCGACGAAGTTCGGGTAGCCGCGGTCGATGTGGAAGACATCGTGCACCTCGGTCACCCCGTCGGCGACCAGGCCGGCCAGCACCAGGCCCGCGCCCGCGCGGATGTCCGAGGACCAGACCGGAGCGCTGGACAGTCGGGGGATGCCGCGCACCACCGCGTGGTGGCCGTCGGTCCTGGCGTCGGCGCCCAGGCGGATCATCTCCTCCACGAAGCGGAACCTGGCCTCGAAGATGTTCTCGGTGATCATCGAGGTGCCGTCGGCGACGGCGGCCAGGCCGATGGCCATCGGCTGCAGGTCGGTGGGGAAACCGGGGAACGGCAGGGTCGAGAAGTTCACCGCGCGCGGGCGATCGGCCTGCACGACGCGAAAACCGTCCACCTCGAACGAGATTCGGGCGCCCGCCGAGCGCAGCTTGTCCAGCACCAGCGCCAGGTGCTTGGGATTGACGCCGGTCACCCGCACGTCACCGCGAGTCATGGCGGCGGCGATGCCCCAGGTGGCCGCCACGATGCGGTCGCCGATCACCCGGTGCTCGGTGGGGTGCAGCCGCTCGACGCCCTGGATGGTGAGCACCGAGGTGCCCGCGCCGCTGATCCTCGCGCCCATCTGCACGAGCATGTTGCACAGGTCGACGATGTCGGGCTCGCGCGCGGCGTTGTCGATGACGGTCTCGCCCTCGGCGAGAACGGCGGCCATGAGAATGTTTTCGGTGGCGCCCACCGACGGGAAGTCCAGCCGGATGCGCGCGCCGCGCAACTCCTCGGCGCGGGCCACGACGCAACCGTGCTCGATCTCGCTGGTCGCCCCGAGCAGGCGCAGGCCGGCCTGGTGCATGTCCAGCGGTCGCGAGCCGATGGCGTCGCCACCGGGCAACGCGACCACCGCGCGCTTGCACCGGGCCATGAGCGGGCCGAGCACGCACACCGAGGCGCGGAACTGCCGCACGGCCGGGAAGTCGGCGTGATACTTCGGCTCGGAGGGCGTGGTGATGGTGACCACCGAACGGTCACCCGGCTCGCCGTCGGAGATCACGACCTCGCAGCCGAGGCCGCGTAGGACCTCGGCCATCAGGGGGACATCCAGGATGTCCGGGCAGTTCGTGATCGTCGTAGTGCCTTCGGCCAGCAGCGCGGCGGCCATCAGCTTGAGGACGCTGTTCTTCGCGCCGCCCACCGCGACCTCGCCTACCAGGCGGCTGCCGCCGGTGACCAGAAACCGTTCACTCACAACGGGTAGCTTATCCACCACAGGGGGATGCCATCGGCGTGTAGGGCATCCTCATTCCGACGGCTCGCCGCCGCCCGGCTGCCAGAGCACGTCACCCTCGGGATTGGTGTGACGGCTGAGGATGAACAGCAGGTCCGACAGCCGGTTCAGATACTTCGCGGGCAGCACGCTGGTGTCGTCGGGATGGGCTTCGACGGCCGCCCAGGCCGAGCGCTCGGCCCGCCGCGCGACGGTGCGGGCGGTGTGCAGCAGCGCGGCCAGCGGGGTGCCGCCGGGCAGGATGAACGAATTCAGCGGCGCGAGTTCGGCATTGAACTCGTCGCACCATTTCTCCAACCGGTCGATGTAGTCCTGGGTGATGCGAAGCGGCGGATGCTTCGGTTCGGCGACCACCGGGGTGGACAGGTCGGCGCCCGCGTCGAACAGGTCGTTCTGGACGCGGCGCAGGACCTTCGTCAGGTGTTCGCCGGGATCACCGAGGGCGATGGCGACGCCGATGGCGGCGTTGGTCTCGTCGCAGTCGGCATAGGCGACCAGACGCGGATCGGTCTTGCGGACTCGGGAGAAGTCGCTGAGGCCGGTGGTTCCGTCGTCGCCGGTACGGGTGTAGATCCTCGTCAGGTGCACGCTCACGGAGACCAGCCTAGGGCCAGGATTCCCGGCGGCCCAGCGCCAGGCACGCAAGGGGGGCGCCGGGCGCGGCGTGGGGAATCAGAGGCCGCGCATGCGCCTGGCGCGATCCGACGGCCGCGATTCCACCCAGGACAGGAAAGCCGCCCGAGCCCCTCGATCGAGGGCGAGCTCGTAGCGGCCGTTGGGGTCGGATACCTCGGTGACGAGGATTTCGTCGCTCATGATGTCGTACTCGTCGCCGACCGGGCTGCGCCGATCGCCGATCTCGATGCCACGACGGTGGATCACCGAGTCGGGGCCGAGCTTGAGGCTGGTGAGCTTGAAGAAGACGAGCCGGTCCTCGTCGTAGCGGATCAGGCCGTGGCGCCAGCCCGCGCCGCCGTTGGCCGGCAGGACCCGCAGCAGCGCCGAGGTACCGCCGCGGCGGAGCATGCTCAGCCGGTAGACCGATATCAGGGCCACCGCGACCAGCAGAACCACCAGAATGATCAAGACAACCACTCCGGTGTGCAATGCGGTCCCGTCCTTTCGTTGCTCCGCCACCGTCCGAAACAGCGGCGGGTACCCAGCGGTGCAGACATTCAAACACGAGTCTACAAACGAGCCGACATCCGGTCGGTCGATCATCGTCGGGATCACGCGGTCCAGGCGATCACCGTGGGCACAAACGCCTGTCGGGGGGGGGGGGGGGGGGGGGGGGGGCGCCCGCGCGGGGGGGGGAGGGGGGGGGGGGGGGGG
>NZ_JARWRU010000771.1 GCF_029867845.1 Nocardia farcinica
GATGACGACCGTGCCCCCGCCCGCCGCCCTGTCCGCCGACCTGGTGAAACCGCTGCTCGACCGCGCCGTCGCGGGCGGGGCGGGCACCGTCGAGGTGTTCGCCCCCGCCACCGGCGCCAAGATCGCCGACCTGCCGCAGTCCTCGGTCGGGGACATCGACCGGGCTTTCGCCACGGCTCGCGCGGCGCAGCGCGAATGGGCTCGGCGGCCGGTGCGCGAGCGGGTGGCGGTGCTGCGGCGGCTGCACGAGATCGTGCTCGCCGAGCAGGACACCATCCTCGACATCGTGCAGACCGAGACCGGCAAGTCCCGAGCGCACGCCTTCGACGAGGTCGCCGATGTCGCGGTGAACGCGAGATACTATGCGGCGCAAGCGGATCGGCTGCTCACGGCACGAAGGCCGCGCGGCGTGCTTCCGGTGCTCACCCGGGTCGACGTGCTGCACCGGCCCAAGGGCGTGGTCGCGGTGATCTCGCCGTGGAACTACCCGCTGGCGCTGGCGGCCTCCGACGCGCTGCCCGCCCTGGCCGCGGGCAACGCCGTCATCGCCCGCCCCGACAACCAGACCGCCCTCACCGCCCTGTGGGCGATCGACGCCGCCGAACGCGCGGGCCTGCCCGAGGGGCTGTGGCAGGCGGTGCTCGGCCGCGGCGCGGTGATCGGTGGCGAGGTGATCGACCGCGCCGACTATGTCGACTACACCGGCTCCAGCGCCACCGGCCGCACCATCGCCCGGCAGGCCGGTGAGCGGCTCATCGGGTACTCGCTGGAACTCGGCGGCAAGAACCCGCTGATCGTGCTCGACGACGCCGACGTGAGCCGGGCGGCGAAGATCGCGGTGCGAGCCTGCTTCGCCTCGGCGGGCCAGCTGTGCGAGTCCATCGAGCGCATCTACGTGCACGAGGCCGTCCACGACCGGTTCGTGAGCGAGTTCGTGGCCGCGGTGCGGCGCATCGAACTCGGTGGTGGGCTGGACTACCGCGCCGACATGGGTTCGCTGACCTTCCAGCGTCAGCTCGACAGCGTGCGCGCCCACATCGAGGACGCCGTCGCCAAGGGCGCCACCGTGCTCGCGGGTGGCCGCCCCCGCCCCGACCTCGGCCCCTTCTTCCACGAGCCGACCGTGCTGACCGGTGTCACCCCGGAGATGGCGGTGTACGGCGAGGAGACCTTCGGCCCGGTCGTGTCGATCTACAAGGTGGCGAGCGAGGACGAGGCCGTCGAGGCCGCCAACGACACCCCCTACGGTCTGAACGCCTCGGTGTGGACGAAGGACGCCGAACGCGGCAGGCGGGTCGCCGCCCGCATCCGGGCGGGTTCGGTGAACGTCAACGAGGGCTTCATCGCGGCCTGGGGCAGCGTCGACGCGCCCTCGGGTGGACTCGGCATCTCCGGCACCGGACGCAGGCACGGCCCCGAGGGCCTGCTCAAGTACGTCGACACCCAGACCGTCGCCACCCAGCGGATGCTGCCGGTGGCGCCGCTGCCCGGCATGTCCGAGGGGGCGTGGGCGAAGGTCATGACCTTCTACCTGCGCCTGATGAAGTCCCTGCGCCAGCGATAGCCGGCCGCGCCCCGCGACAGGCTCGCGGCGGCCTGCGAGAGTCAGCGGCGGCCGACGACGGCTGTCGCGAACAGCTCTTCGGAGTCCACCCGTCGCGCCGGCAACCCGCGCTCGGTGAAGGCGGCCACTGCCTCCGCCGCCTGATCCCGGC
>NZ_JARWRU010000772.1 GCF_029867845.1 Nocardia farcinica
CCCCCCCCCCCCCCCCCCCCCCCGGCGGGGGGTTTCTCTCGCCCCCCCCCCCCGGGCGCCCCCCCCCCCCCCCCCCCCCACCCACCCCCCCCCCCCCCCCCCCCCCCCGCGCGCCGCCCCCCGCCCCCCCCCCCCCCCCCCCCCCCCCCCCCCCCCCCCCCCCCCCCCCCGCGACCTGGGCCGAAGCCGTGGACGGCACCGTCCACAACCACGCCGTCGCCGCCACCCACTGGCGCATGACCTCCGACCGTGCCCTCGCCCGCATTGGCCACGTGCTGACCACCGCCTGGGCCGACACCCACCGGGCCTGACCCCCACTCCGAAAGGCAACCCCATGAGCAACCCGTTCGACGACGACACCGCCGAGTTCTACGTCCTGGTCAACGACGAGGGCCAGCACTCCCTGTGGCCCGTCTTCGCCGCCGTCCCCACCGGCTGGCGCATCGTCCACGGCGCCGCCACCCGCGACTCCTGCCTCGACTACGTCGAGAACCACTGGCTCGACATGCGCCCCGCCTCCCTCATCGCCGCCACCCAGGGCAGGTAGCCGCCCCGCGGGCGAACGATCGGCACACGCCCCACCGGCGCCGCTGACGCCGATCGCCGCCGCCCTTCACCTGCCGACCCGGCCGTCTCCCGTGCGCACCGTGGCCACTCCCGACGCGGTGTGTTCCGATGGGCCGACGCCCCGACCGTAGCCGACCCGCGACGCGTGGCGGTCGGACCGATCGCGCGGGACGCGGCGGGCTCCGGTCGCCCACGACAACACACCGCCGGGGCGAGTGGCCGATGAAGTACACGGCCGATCGCCCACTATCGCGTCGGCGGTCGGCAGCGGTGGTTGATGCCGCGCCCAGGTATGTGCGGGCATGCGGACGGGTGGATCGGACCGGGGGCTGTGCCGGGCGTCGTCGCAGGCCCGTCGTGCGGCGGTGGTCGGCGCCTCGGTCGCCGGTCGGTGCGAACATGCTGCGTACGCGACGACTGATAGCATCCGTGCGTGCTCGGGATGTGAGTCACTTCCTGCCGGTTCGCGCTGGCAGAAGCGCCGGAGGCAGGAACGGGCCGCTCCGAATAAGTGACTGATCATTCCGGCAAATTTGCGGCTTTTGTGATGGCTGTCTCTGCTGTATGTTAACTCCTGTTCTCAGATGGTTGATGCGACCGGAGGGTGTCGGGCCGCGACATCCCGAGGTCGGTGGACGTCGTTGTCCCGGCTGTGGTGCCCACGTGCGCGGGTGCCCTCGTGCGGGCAGCGGCAGGCCGGGGGTCGTATGCGAAGATCCGCTCCTCTCACCGCGTCGGCTCTGCTGACCGCGGGACTGCTCATGTCGGGCTCGGCCGCGCTCGGCGTCGACGCGTCCGGGAAAGAGCCCGAGATCGCCGCGCTGCCCGAGCCGGGGGCGGGCAGCACGGTGGGCCTGCTGTCGGTCGCGGCGCAGGCTCCGCGCACGCTGCGCAGTGTCGACACCTCCGGCGACAGCGCGTTCGCGGTCGGCCAGGTGCCGCTGCGGGAGATCTCGCTGCCGAGTACCGGAGGGCTGCTCGGCATCCCGCAGATCGTGCTGGCCGCCTACCGCAACGCCGAACTGGCGCTGGAATCCTCGTTGCCGGACTGCGGGCTGCGCTGGCACCTGCTGGCGGGCATCGGCCGCATCGAGTCCGCGCACGCCGACAACGGGCGCACCGACGCCGCGGGCACGGCGGTCGCCCCGATCCTCGGCCCCGCTCTCGACGGCTCGCTGCCGGGCAACGAGATCATCCCGGCCGCCGGCGGTGGGTACGTGCGGGCGCTCGGCCCGATGCAGTTCCTGCCCTCGACCTGGTCGATGTACGCCGCCGACGGCAACGGTGACGGCGTGTCCGACCCGCAGAACGTCTTCGACGCGGCGCTGGCCGCGGGCAAGTACCTGTGCGCGGGCGGCACGAATCTGGCCGACCCGCAACAGGAGTTGCGTGCCGTCCTGCGCTACAACAACTCCAGGTCCTATGCCGCCGACGTGCTGAGCTGGTCCAACGCCTACCGCACCGGCGGCGCACCCCGGCCGGTGCCGGTGAGCCCAGGCCTGGTCCCGCCCTCGACGCCCACCTCGCCGCCCCGCCCCGGCGGCACCGTCGAGGTGCTGGCCTCCGCGCCGGGCGCGCGCCCGCTGCGCCTGCAGCCGATGGCGCCCACCACTGTGCCCGACCCGACGCCGCCGGTCCTGGTGAACCTGCCCGGCATCGGCGCGGTCTCCTGCGGCATGCTGTGCGACACCCCGGGCAGGCCGCACTAGCCGAAGCGGCTGCCCGCCCGGGTCGCCCGGGAGCGGACGACGACACCGCCGCCGCGATCCGAGCCCGCCCCACCGCCATCGTCCCCGGCCGCGCGGCAGGCCACGCCCGCCGCGCCGCGGGGTGGCGGAGTCCCGTTGCAGCCCGCCCCCGCCCCGGCGCCCGCGCCTGCCGGGCCGAGCATCCAACTGCCCCTCGGTATCTCGATCCCGCTGCCCGGCTCGCCCACCTGACCGGCCGGTCGGTCCGCCCGGTCGCCGATCGGCGCCGCCGGACGCGTCCCGGTCCGATCGCGCCGGTCGGTGGAATCCCGCACGGCGGAGACCTGTTCACTCCTTGGCCGTCTGCCGCAACTCCTTCTCGCAGGTGTCGAGCGTGAAGCGGAATCCCGCCGCGATGACCGGGACCATGATCAGCGTGCACAGGTCCGAGGCGATGGGGGAGCG
>NZ_JARWRU010000773.1 GCF_029867845.1 Nocardia farcinica
GGCCCCCCCCGGGCTCCAACCCCGTGCGGGCGCGCCCCGGGGGCGCCCCAACCCTCCCCGGGGGGGGCCTGTGGGGGCGCGCGCGCGACCGGGAGCCTGGCCGCGGCGCCCGCGCGGGTGCGCCAGGCCACCGCGGTGACGCTGGCGCTGCGCCGCTGCGGGATGACCACGCCGTGCCCGCCGAAGGCCGCCACCGAGCGGATCACCGCGCCGAGGTTGCGCGGATCGGAGATGTTGTCCAGCGCCACCAGCAGCGCGGGTTGGGCGGCGGTGTTCGCCAGCTCGGCCAGGTCGTCGGGATGGGCGTAGCGGTAGGGCGGCACCTGCAGGGCCATGCCCTGGTGCAGGCCGTTGGAACTCATCCGGTCCAGGTCGGTGCGCGGCACCTCCAGGATCGAGATGCCGGTGTCGGCGGCGATCTGCACGGCCTCGGTCAGCCGCTCGTCGTTCTCCGCGCCGACGGCCACGTAGAGCGCCGTGGCAGGCACGCCCGCGCGCAGGCACTCCACCACCGGATTGCGGCCGAGGACCAATTCGGGACCGTCGTCCTGCTTGCGACCGGCCGGACGGCCCGCCGGACCACGCGCGCCGGTGCGGGCCGCGGCCGCCTTCTTGGCCGCGGCGGCGCGCCTGGCCGCGGGATGCTTGGTGCGCATCTCGGCGGGCGGGGTGGCGCCCCTGCCCTCCAAGCCGCGCCTGCGCTTGCCGCCGGAACCGACGACCTGCCCCTTCTTGGTGCCGCCCTTGCGCACCGCGCCTCGGCGCCGCGAATTGCCTGCCATCAGATCGCCCTTCCACCAGCGTTCAGCGACCATTCCGGGCCGTTCGGGGTATCGGTCACTTCGATGCCCGCGGCAGCGAGCCGGTCACGCACCGCATCGGCGGTCGCCCAGTCCCTGGCCGCGCGCGCCTGTTGACGGCGCTCCAGCTCGGCCCGCACCAGGGTGTCCAGCGCCTGCCCGGTCGCCGAATCGTCCTTCGCGCGCTGCCAGTGCTCGTCGAACGGGCACACGCCGAAGATGTCGAGCATGGCGCGCATCTGCCCGGCCAGCTCGCGCGCGGTGTCCAGCGCGCCGGACTCGAGCGCTTTGTTGCCCTCGTGCATCACCCGGAAGACCTCCGACAGCGCACGCGGGACCGCGAGATCGTCGTCCATGGCCTCGGCGAAGGCGTCGGTCCACTTGCCGACCGCGGGCACCTCGCCGATCCTGGCCTCGACCCGGTGCAGGAAGCCCTCGATGTTCTGGTAGGCGGTCACGGCGTCGCCGAGCGCCTTGTCGGAGTACTCGAGCATGGAGCGGTAGTGGGCACTGCCCAGGTAGAAGCGCAGTTCCACCGCGCGCACCCTGGTCAGTATGTTCGGCACCGACAGCACGTTGCCCAGGGACTTCGACATCTTCTCCCCGCCCATGGTCACCCAGCCGTTGTGCAGCCAGTAACGGGCGAAGCCGTCGCCGGCGGCCTTGGACTGGGCGATCTCGTTCTCGTGGTGCGGGAAGACGAGATCCATTCCACCGCAGTGGATGTCGAACTCGGAGCCGAGGTAGTAGCCGGCCATGGCCGAGCACTCCAGGTGCCAGCCGGGGCGGCCGGGGCCCCACGGCGACGGCCAGCTCGGCTCGCCCGGCTTGGCGGCCTTCCAGAGCGTGAAGTCGCGCGGGTCGCGCTTGCCCTCCCCCGCGCTCTCGCCCTGGTGCACGTCGTCGAGCTTGTGGCCCGACAGCGCGCCGTACTCCGGGAAACTCACCACGTCGAAGTAGACGTTGCCCGCCGAGGCGTAGGCGTGGCCGCGGTCGATCAGGCGCTGCATGAGCTCGACCATCTGGGTGATGTGTCCGGTGGCGCGCGGTTCGGCCGAAGGCGGCTGCACACCGAGCAGGTCGTAGGCGCGGTCGAAGGCCCGCTCGTAGGTCGCGGCCCACTCCCACCAGGGGCGGCCCGCCTCGGCGGCCGTGTTGAGGATCTTGTCGTCGATGTCGGTGACGTTGCGAATGAACCAGACGTCGTAGTCGTGGGCCTGCAACCAGCGGCGCAGCACGTCGAAGGCGACGCCGGAGCGCACGTGACCGATATGGGGTTCGCCCTGCACGGTGGCACCACACAAGTACACCGAAGCGCGGCCGGGAACCAGCGGCGCGAATTCGCGCATGGTTCGGCTTTCGGTGTCAAAGAGGCGCAGTGTCACGGGGGTCGATCCTAGTCGGTCGTAGCAGGGGCTTCGTGCCCCGGCTCGACTCGTCGCGTCTGTGGTGCTATACGCGCCACGCCCGCAGACCCCGCCGCGGGCTCGCACCGACCGTACCGCGTCCGCGCGGCAGCTCAGGTGCGGGGGCGGATCAAAGCGGTGGCGACGGCCGCGACGCCTTCGCCGCGACCGGTCAGGCCGAGTCCGTCGGTGGTCGTGCCGGACACCGAGACGGGTGCGCCGAGCAGCTCGCCCAGCACCCGCTGCGCCTCCTCACGGCGCGGGCCGATCTTGGGCTTGTTACCGATGACCTGTACCGCGGCGTTGCCGACCTCGAAACCGGCCTCGGCGAGCAGTCTGCGCACCTCGGTGAGCATGCGCGCGCCGGACACCCCGGCCCACTCCGGGCGTCCGGTGCCGAACACCGCGCCGACGTCACCCATCCCCGCGGCCGAGAGCAGCGCGTCGCACAGGGCGTGCACGGCCACGTCGCCGTCGGAGTGTCCGGCGCACCCGTCGGCGTCGGCGAACAGCAGACCGGCCATCCAGCACGGCCTGCCCGGCTCGATCGGGTGCACGTCGCTGCCGATTCCCACTCGCATGAACAGACCGTCTCACATCCCGGTTCGAGCCCGATCGCGGGGAGGCCGCGCGATCAGAGGGCGGCGCGGTGGGCGATGAGCGTCTCGGCGAGCCGCAGATCCAGCGGTGTGGTGATCTTGAAGGCCAGCGGATCGCCCGGCACGGTGTGCACCGCTACGCCGAGGCGTTCGACCAGACCGGCGTCGTCGGTCGCGAGCACATCGGCGGCGTAGGCCGTGCGGAGCAGATCGGCGGCGAAGCCCTGCGGAGTCTGGACGGCGCGCAACGCGGCCCGGTCGGGGGTGCCGGTGACCACGCCCTCGGCGTCGACGGATTTGACGGTGTCGACCACGGGGAGCGCGGGAACGACGGCCCGGCGGCCTGCGCGCAGTTCGCCCACGATTCGCCCGATGAGCTCGGGCGGCGTCAGAGCGCGCGCGGCGTCGTGGACCAGAAAATATCCGGCATCCGGTGCGTCGGCGAGCCCGGCGCGCACCGAATCGGTACGTTCGGCTCCGCCGACGACGACCCGCACGGCATCCGAGGGCGGCAGCAGGGCGACTGCGCGCTCGGTGAAATCGGCGGGAACCATCACGACGACGCGGTCCACCACCCCGGAGGCCAGCAGGCCGTCCACGGCGAGCCGGACCATGGGCGTGCCGCCGACCGGGACGAACGCCTTGGGAGTTTCCTCACCCAGACGGACGCCGCGGCCGGCGGCAGGAACCAGGGCAACGACGCGACCGTCGTTGTCGATGGTGTTCACGATTCGATCGTCGGCGTCAGGACGCCGCGGCGAGGACCTCGTCGAGCAGGGTCTCGGCCTTGCCGTCGTCGGTGCCCTCCGCGAGCGCGAGCTCGCCGACGAGAATCTGCCGCGCCTTGGCGAGCATGCGCTTCTCACCAGCGGAAAGTCCGCGATCCTGCTCGCGGCGCCACAGATCGCGCACGACCTCGGCCACCTTGTTCACATCGCCGGAGGCGAGCTTCTCCAGGTTGGCCTTGTAGCGACGGGACCAGTTGGTCGGCTCCTCGGTGTGCGGTGCCCGTAGCACCTGGAAGACCCGGTCGAGACCCTCCTGGCCCACGACGTCGCGGACGCCGACGTATTCGGCATTCTCCGCGGGAACGCGTACGGTCAGATCGCCCTGGGCGACCTTGAGGACCAGATACTCTTTTTGCTCACCCTTGATGGTGCGAGTCTCGATTGCTTCGATCAGCGCCGCTCCGTGGTGGGGGTAAACGACGGTGTCTCCGACCTTAAAAATCATGTGTCCCGTGCCCCTTTCGATGTTCACAGTTTAACATGCGACTCGATAACGGCGCGATCAACTGTGCAGGTCAGGGCCACAACGAGCACTCCTTGGGGGTTGACAGAACTTGCGCGGTGTGCATCACGTTGTGCGAGAACGAGTTATCGCCGGGCATCACCTGCGGCGGGCGCGCGGGCGCCGCGCAGCGGTCACGCGGCCATCCAACCGAA
>NZ_JARWRU010000774.1 GCF_029867845.1 Nocardia farcinica
GGTGGGGATGTCGCGCAGATTGTTGGCCACCAGCACCGCGCTGGAGAACGAGCCGACGCCGACGGCCAGCGCGACGCCCACCCAGTCGATCCGTTCGGCCTGCACGAACTGGGTGCCGAGCACGGCCACCAGGCCGAAGAACACGAACACCGCGACCTCGCCGAACCCGCTGTAGCCGTAGGGCTTGCTGCCACCGGTGTAGAACCAGGCGCCCGCCAGGCAGGCCGCCCCGATCAGCAGCAGCCACCAGGCGGTGGTGAACACCAGCACCAGACCGAGCACCGCGCCCACCGCCAGGCACCCCACCGCCGCGGCCTTCACCGCGTTGGGTGAGGCCAGCCCCGAGCCGACCAGCCGCAGCGGACCGACCCGCTCGTCGTCGGTGCCGCGCACGCCGTCGGAATAGTCGTTGGCGTAGTTGACGCCGAGGATCAGCGCCACCGAGAGCAGCAGCGCCACACCGGCTTTCCACCACACCACGGCGTCGAGCGCGGCGGCCGCGCCGGTGCCGGCGATCACCGGGGCGATAGCGTTCGGCAGGGTGCGCGGCCGCGCCCCCTCGATCCATTGCGCTGCTGTTGCCATGCGGGCAGCCTAATCCGCGCTCACGCCGCGCTCTCGACGGCGGCCCCGAGCCGGGCGAGGCCCGCGTCGAAATCCTCGGCGAGAGAGCGGTCGACGGGCACCGCCGAGGCCGGGCCCCGACCGGCGGGCACGCCCGCGGAAACGCGGCGGTGCTCCTCGGAGAGGGCGCCGGTCAGGTGGTGCTGCGCGACATCAGCAGCTCGCGCAGGCGGTGCCGGTCCGGTTTGCCCGGCCCGTGCAGCGGCAGCTCGTCGACCACGGCCAGTTCGCGCGGGGCGGAGGTGGGGTCGAGTTCGCGTTCCACGTGGACGCGCAGTTCGTCCAGGGTGGGCGCGGCGCCCGCGGCGGGGACAACGGCCACGGCGACGCGCTGGCCGAGCCGGTCGTCGGGCAGGCCGAGGACCGCGCACTCGCTGATCGAGGGATGGGTGACCAGCACCGCCTCCACGACCTGCGGGATGACCAGCAGGCCGCCGGTGAGGATGGCCTCGTCCAAGCGGCCGGTGACCCGCAGCACGCCGTCGTCCAAGGTGCCCGCGTCGTGGGTGCGGAACCTGCCGGGCGCGGCGTTGGGGGGTTGGTGGGGCTGACCGCTATTGCCGGGGGCGATCATCGGGCCGCCGAGCACGACCCTGCCGTCGTCGATGCGGACCTCGGTTCCGGTCAGCGGAACACCGTCGTAGACGCAGCCGCCGCAGGTCTCGCTCATGCCGTAGGTGCGCACCACGTTGATGCCGAGCGCGGTGGCCCGCTCGTAGACCGGGGCCGGGGTGGCGGCGCCGCCGACGAGCACCGCGTCCAGATCGGCCAGCGCGGCGGCGGCGTCGGGCTCGTCGAGCGCCTTGATGAGCTGGGTGGGCACCAGGGCGGTGTAGCGGCGGTCGCCGCGCATGCCGGAGATCGCGCCGACCAGCGCCTCGGGCAGGAAGCCGCCGGAGACGTCGAGCACGGCGGGCTCGGTGCCCGCCAGGATGCTGCGCAAGAGCACCTGCAGACCCGCGATGTGATGGGTGGGCAGCGCGAGCAGCCAGCTGCCGGGGCCGCCGAGCCGTTCGTGGGTGGCGGTGCCGCTGGCCCGCAGCGCCGAGGCGCTGAGCATCGCGCCCTTGGGCACACCGGTGGTGCCGGAGGTGGTGACCACGAGCGCCACGTCGTCGTCGATGGGCTCGCCGGGGGCCAGCGCGTCGGCGAGCCTGCGCGCCTCCCTGCGGTCGGAGGTCGGGATGGGCAGCCAGGCCGGACCGTGGTCGCCTTCCAGCGCCTCACGCAGGTGCGGGAGCACGTCCACCACGCCCGATCCCGTCGGCATGGGCAGTGTTCGCAGGGTGTTGCTCACGACGCCACCTCGTTCCAGCTCATGGTTCGCCCGCAGCAGGACCTCACGACCGCGATGGTGTAATGTCCGCGGGTCCGCACCGGGATGGGGGCGGACCCCCGGGCGTTGAGTGCGGGGGGCCGGTCATCGGGACTGCGATTCACTCGACAGGGATTCACTCGACAGGGCGGGGCTCGACAGGCCCCGGGCATCGGCGGCCGGGAGCCGTTTACGGGGTAATCGTCCCCGGCGGGTGGGCGAAAGGCAACTCGGTGCCGAGCCGCCCGTCACCTGTCCCGCCCGCCCGCCGGAGCCGGTTCAGTCCTCTGACCAGCGGGAATCGCGCCGCAGTGGGTGCTCGGCCGGAATCTGGACCAGGACGATCGGCACTCCGTCTGGGTCTTTGGTCCACAGTTCGATCAGGCCCCACGGCTCTTGTTTCGGGCCGCGGTCGATCGCGATGCCCTTGTCCGCCAGTTCGGCCGCGGCCGCCGCCGCGTCACGCACCTGCAACCACAGCGCGCCGGAGAAGGTGCTCGGTTCGTCGCTGCCGCCGTGCGCGGCGATCTCGACGAGCGACTGCCCGGCGAACAACACCGTGCCGCCCGGGTACTCCCTGGCGACGGCGAGGCCGAGGCCGTCGCGGTAGAAGGCGAGAGTGGCCTCGTAGTCGCGCGGGCGCAGGATCACCCGGCTGCCGAGGATGTCCATGGCGGTCGTCCCTTCGGTTGGGGCCGTGCCCGCCGATCGCGCGGGCGGGCCCGGCGTTCGGCTCAGAAGTACCAGGGGTAGGGGGTCCAGTCGGGGGCGCGCTTCTCCAGGAAGGCGTCGCGGCCCTCCACGGCCTCATCGGTCATGTAGGCCATGCGGGTGGCCTCGCCCGCGAACAGCTGCTGGCCGACCAGACCGTCGTCGAGCAGGTTGAAGGCGTACTTGAGCATGCGCTGGGCCTGCGGCGACTTGCCGTTGATGTCGGCGGTCCACTCCAGCGCCTCGGCCTCCAGCCGGTCGTGGTCGACCACCTTGTTGACCGCGCCCATCCGGTGCATCTCCTCGGCGGTGTAGGCGCGGCCGAGGAAGAAGATCTCGCGGGCGAACTTCTGGCCGACCATCTTGGCCAGGTAGGCGCTGCCGTAGCCGCCGTCGAAGGAACCGACGTCGGCGTCGGTCTGCTTGAAGCGGGCGTGCTCACGGCTGGCCAGCGTCAGGTCGCAGACCACGTGCAGGCTGTGGCCGCCACCGGCCGCCCAGCCGTTGACCAGGGCGATCACCACCTTGGGCATGAACCGGATGAGCCGCTGCACCTCGAGGATGTGCAGGCGTCCCGCGCGCGCCGGATCGACCGTCTCGGCGGTCTCGCCGCTGGCGTACTGGTAGCCGCTGCGGCCGCGGATGCGCTGGTCGCCGCCGGAGCAGAAGGCCCAGCCGCCGTCCTTGGGGCTCGGGCCGTTGCCGGTGAGCAGCACCGCGCCGACGTCGGAGGTCATCCTGGCGTGGTCGAGGGCCCGGTAGAGCTCGTCGACGGTGTGCGGGCGGAAGGCGTTGCGCACCTCGGGCCGGTCGAAGGCCACCCGGACCGTGCCCTGCTCGATGTGCCGGTGGTAGGTGATATCGGTCAGGTCTTCGAATCCGGGGACCGGTCGCCACTGCTTGGGATCGAAAGTCACGCCGGTGATTATCGCCCCGCCCGGATGTGAGCAAGCTCGCGCCACGGTCGCGCATCTCACCACCCCGTCGGCTTGACGGTGTAAAACGACGCGATACCGTGCAGGTATGAGCGAGGAAGTGACACCTGTTCCTGTCGACGCGACCGTCTCCGCCGCAGCGGCGGCCGGCAACGGCGCGGCGGGATCTCTCGGCACGGGCACGGCCACGAGCGCGCGCATCGACACCAGCGCGATCGACCCCGACCGCTACGAGTCCCACGGCGGCTTCCCCAAGATCGCTCCCGCTCGGCCCGGCCCGGAATTCGGGCCGTTCGTGGAAGCCATGCGCACGTTGCAGGATCTGGCCGTCTCCGCCGACGCGCCCGACGAGGTCTACGGCGCCGCCCGCGCCAAGGCGCGCGAACTGATCGATCTGCTCGAGCCCTATCGCGCGCCGGAGGGGCATTCGCCCGCCGGACGTTCGGTCGAACTGCCCGGCCGCGGAAGTTTGCTGATGCTGCCGTGGACGGTGCTCGAGGCGGGCCCGGAAGGCATCACCAGCACCGGTGTGTTCCGCCGCTATCACCTGGGCGGCAACGGCGCCGCGCACGGCGGTGTGCTGCCGCTGCTGTTCGACGACCTGTTCGGCATGGTCGTGCACTACGCGGGCAGGCCGATCAGCCGCACCGCGTACCTGCACGTCAACTACCGCAAGGTGACTCCGCTGGAGACGCGACTGACCGTCACCGGCCGTGCCGACCGCATCGAGGGGCGAAAGACCTTCGTCACCGCGGAATTGCGCGACGAGCAGGGCGAAGTGCTCGCCGACGCCGAAGGATTGATGATCCAGCTGCTGCCGTGGCAGCCATGATCGGCCCGGCTGCGCGCCGTTAGCCGGGCTTCCGTCGCGTGCGCGGGCGCGCCTGTGCGTATAGTGGCGTGCGCTCGTTCATCGACATCAATTCGGAGGACCCTCAAAGTGGTTGCAGCACTGCCTGAATCCCTGCTCGACGACGCGAAGCGCTCGGCCTTCCTTGCCGAAGCCAAGGAGGTTCTGGACGCCGAGGTGTCGGACAAGGGCGGCGCGTCGGGCCTTGCCGTCAAGGGCGGCTACGCGGCCGTGAACAAGCTCGGCCCGTCGATCGTGCCCGACGCCCTGGAGTCGTTGGCGCCCAAGCTGCTCGAGCAGCTGCAGCCGTACTGGGCCGAGTACCAGGCCGCGGGCACCGGCACCTTCGCCGACCTGCTCGTCTCCAAGTCCGACGCCGTCGCCGAGTCGCTGCTGGCCGTCACCGACGCGCGCGCCGAGCAGTCCAGCCGCCCGGCCCTGCAGAAGGTGTACAACTCGCTGCGCTCCTCGGCGAAGAAGCACGTGATCGAGGCCCTGCCGCGGGTCGGCGATCTGGTGCAGAAGCACGCGGGCTGACCGGCACCGGTCGAGCGGGGGGGGGGGGGGGGCCGCGCGGGCCCCCCCCCCGCGGGGGGGT
>NZ_JARWRU010000775.1 GCF_029867845.1 Nocardia farcinica
GTGGTCTTCGGGCTGTCCACCGACTACGAGGTGTTCCTGCTCTCGCGCATGGTGGAGGCCCACGACGGGGGCGCGGACACCACCGAGGCCGCGCGGGTCGGCACGGTACGCACCGCCAGGGTGGTCACCGCCGCCGCGACCCTGCTGGTGCTGGTCACCGGAGCGTTCGCGCTGTCGCCGCTGACGCCGATGCGGATGCTCGGCCTCGGCATGATCATCGCCCTGGTCCTCGACGCCACCCTGGTACGCATGCTGCTTGTGCCCGCCACGGTCCGCCTGCTCGGCGCGGCCAACTGGTGGTCGCCGTTCCCGCGCCGGGAACGCGAAGCCGCCGCCCCGGTGGCGGCCGAGTAGGTTCCGGTCCGCCTGTCCCCGGCCCGTGCCGTCTCCGGCGGGCCGGGCGCGCGGCGGTTCCACACTCTTGCGGTCGGGTGCCCGCACTTGTACGCTCGCCGATTATATCGATCGTTATAACCCGGTGCTATCGAAGGAGATACCCATGGCCGCCCCCATCGTCGTCGTGGCAACCATAACCGCAAAGCCCGGCCACGAGGACGACGTCGAGAAGGTGCTCTCCGACGTGGCCTCCGCCGTGCACGCCGAGGACGGTTGCCTGCGTTACGCGCTGCACCGCAAGACCGGCGCGCCCGGCGTGTTCGTGATGGTCGAGAAGTGGGCCTCCCAGGAGGCGCTCGGCGCGCACATGAAGGGCGCGGCCATGCGGCAACTGGGCGCAGGCCTGCGCGATCACCTCGCCGCCGCCCCCGACATCGCGACCCTCGAGGCCGTTCCCGCGGGCGACCCGGTGATCGGCGCGCTCTGATCACCGCTCCGATCGCCCGCAGAAGGGAACGCCGATGACCTACACGACCATCACCTACGCCGTCGAGGACGCGATCGCCACGATCACGCTGAACCGGCCCGAGGCGCGCAACGGCTTCACCGCCGACATGGCGAACGAACTCGGCGCGGCCATCACCGCCGCCGACCTCGACGACGACGTGCGCGTCATCGTCCTCACCGCGACGGGCAAGTACTTCTGCGTCGGCATGGACCTGAGCGCGGGCGGCGGCCAGGAGGACATGGACAGCCCGGACTGGGTGGAGTGGGCGGCCCCCGGCCCGCGCCCCCCAAAACCCCCGCGGCCAAAACCCCAAACACCCCCCAAAAACCCCCCCCACCGCAGCGCGAGAGCACCAAAAACAAACCCCCAAAATGCAAGCGCCC
>NZ_JARWRU010000776.1 GCF_029867845.1 Nocardia farcinica
CCGCCCAGGTCACAGCCCGATCCACCCCCACCCCCCCCACCCCCCCCCAATACACCCACCCCCCCCACACCCCGCCCCCGCCCCCCCCTTTCCGGGCCCCCGTTTGCCCGGGCCCCCCCAACCCCGGGCCCGGGGTCCCCCCCCCCTTATGCGCCCCCCCGCCCCCGGTCGCGACCACAGCTGCACCCGGCCGTGGTGCGCTCGGACGACTGCGGCGACGATGGACAAGCCGAGGCCGGAACTGCCTGCCCGGGAACGGGATTCGTTGACCTGATAGAAACGGTCGAACACCTTGGCGGCCGCGTCGGCGGGGATGCCGGGGCCGGTGTCGATCACCTCGACCACAGCACAGCGCGACGCCTCGGGCAGCGCCATCCCGGTCTCGGCCGTGACCGGCACATCGACCTCGCTCACCGGGGCCACCCCGACCACCACGGTCACCTCCGCGCTGTCGGGGGTGTGCGTCACGGCATTGTCGATCAAATTGGTCACCACCTGCCGCAGCCGCTGCTCGTCGCCGGAGACGACGACCTCGCCGGTCTGCTCCCGCAGCGTGATGCCCCGCGCCGGATGCCGGGAGCGAGCGTCGCGCAGCACGTCACGCACGACCGCGGCCAGATCGACGGCGGTCGGATCGAGTGGACGCTCGGCGTCCAGATTCGCCAGCAGAAGCAGGTCCTCGACCAGCACACCCATGCGGATCGCCGCCGCCTCGATCCGGCCCATCACCTCGAGGGCTCGTGCGTCGGTCGCCGCGCCACGCCGATAGAGCTCGGCATACCCGCGGACGGTCGTCAGCGGGGTGCGCAACTCGTGCGAGGCATCGGCGACGAAGGCACGCATCCGCGCCTCGGACTCCTCGAGCCCGCGCAGCGCGGCCGAGACCCGGTCGACCATGACGTTCAGCGCCGCCCCGAGCCTGCCGGTCTCGGTGTGCGGGTCGTCATCGGGCACCCGGCGATCCAGATCGCCCGCCGCGATGGCCTGCGCCGTGCGCTCCATCCTGGTCAGCGGCGCCAGCCCGACCCGCACCAGCACCCCCGCGGCGACCGAAACCAGCAGCAGCAGCGCGCCGCCGATCATCAGCTCGATGATGTGCAGCCGCCTGCTGATCGCCTCGCTGTCGGTCAGCGACATCGCCACCGCGGCGGTGCCCTCCTCCGGCTGTTCCTCGGTAGCGGGACGCACAACGGTCCGCACCCGCCAGTTGGTGTCGTCGGCCCGGTCGCGTGCGGTGAACGCACCGTCTCCGCGCGCACGCACCGACAGCACGTCCATCGCGGGCAACCGCGGATAGGTGCCCGCCCCGGGAGATTCGCCCAGCCACACTGTCGGGTCGCCCCGACCGTCGAAGTAGAGCACCCGGAAGTCGGAGGGGACACCCGGGCCGTCCGCGCTCGGAGGTGGCGGCAGCCGTCGCGTCACGCTGAGCTCGGCGGCGATCTGCCCCAGCTGTGTGTCCACCCGTTGCATCTGGGCGCGCTCGAGCAACAGCACACTCGACACCCCGAACGCCCCGAGACCGAGCGCGCTGATCACCACCAGCAACAGCAGCAGCCGGGTCCGCAGCGTCCACCGGGTCGGGGCGCGCAGCCGCGTCACGGCACTCGATCGGGCCGCAGGGTGTACCCCACGCCGCGGACGGTGTGGATCAGCGGCGGGCCGCAGGCGTCGATCTTGCGGCGCAGCTGGCTGACGAAGGTCTCCACCACCCGCCCGTCGCGGGCATCCCCGGCGCCCCACACCGCGGCGATGATCTGGGACTTGCTCACCACCTGCCCGGCATTGCGCATCAGGTACTCGAGCATGCTGAACTCGGTGGCCGACAGCACGACCTCCTGCCCGCTGCGGGAGACCCGGTGAGCCTCGGCGTCCAAGTACAGATCCGCCACCACGATCCGCTCGTCGCCGTCCCCGGGTGGCTCCACTCGACGCAGGATCGCCTGTACCCGCAACACCACCTCCTCGAGGCTGAACGGCTTGCTCACATAGTCGTCTCCGCCCGCGCGCAATCCGATGATGCGGTCCTGCACGGTGTCGCGGGCGGTCAGGAACAGCACCGGAACGCGGTTGCCCGCCGCACGCAGCCGCCGCGCGACCGCGAAACCGTCCAGATCGGGCAGCATCACATCGAGCACCATCAGATCCACCGGCCGGTGCTCGACGACCGCCAGCGCGGCCAGTCCGGTATCGGCGCCCAGCACGTCGAACTCGCTCATCCGCAGCACCTGGCACAGCAGATCGCGGATGCTCTCGTCGTCGTCGACCACCAGAACCGTCGCGTGCATCGCTCCAGGATAGGCAGACCTCACACCGGCCTCGTTCCGCGCCCGGCGCCGCCGACCTGCGGTTCCGAGCGGGCAGACAGCCGCGACGGCGCTGCTCAGACCATCGCCGTCGGCGGCACCGGCACGCCGATCTCGAGGGACCCCGCGATCTCGCGGATGTCGTCGTAGTCGAACACCACGTGACCGGACAGCACATCCACATCCCGTTTGGCGCGCTGCAACGGGTTGTGCAGCAGGTGCGCGCTCGCACCGGAGGCTTCCAGCAGCGTGCCGATCACGGCTCTCGACTCGTGCACGATGTGGGCGGCAGCCAGGCGCGCTCGCGCGCGGGTCGGCTTGTCCACTCGCTCACCGGCGGCCAGGATGCCGTCGATGCCCGCCGTGGTCTCGGCGAGCAGACCGTGCAGCGCCCGGAGCCGGACACGTGCCTCGCCGAGGCGGATACGCGCGGCCGGCTTGTCCTTCTGCTTCACCCCCTGATAAGCGAGGACTCGTTCGGACAGGCGGGCGGCGTACTCGTCGGCGACGCGCTCGGCGGCGCCGAGGGCGGGCATGGCCGCCAGCAGCGCCAGCGCGGGCACCATCGGCCACCGGTAGGTGTCGCTGTCGTGCGACGCCGCGCCGGGAGTGCCACCGGCGTACAGGTCGGCGATACGGAGAACGCGGTGTGCGGGCACGAACACCTTCTCGGCGACGACATCGTCGGAACCGGTGGCCCGCATGCCGTCGGTGTGCCAGACGTCCTCCACCCGCACGTCCGCGACCGGCAGCAACGCCATCAGCGGCATCGGCGCGCCGTCGGCCATCGCCAGTGCCCCGACCATGACCCAGTTCGCGCCGTGGATGCCCGTGGCCCACGACCACCGCCCGGACAGCACGTATCCGTCACGCTCCGGCTCGGCCAGCCCGGTCGGCGCCAGGGGAGCGGGGGCCAGGAACGGCCGTTCCCGGAACGCCTCACGCTGCGCCTGCTCGTCGAACAGCGCCATGATCCAGCAGTGCAGGGTGTAGAACCCCAGCGTCCACGCGCTCGAGGCGCAGCCGTGCGCCATCCGGCGGACGGGATCGAGGATCGCGGTGAACGGCGCCTGCGTGCCACCGAACCGGTGCGGGACCAGCAACTCGAACAACCCCGCCTCGGCCGCCTCGGCGATCGTCGCCGCCTGCAGTCGCCGCAGCCGCTCCGCCTCGGCCGCGCGCTCGGCCAGCCTGCCGACGAAATCGTCTGTCACGCAGCTGGTTCCGGTCACGCTGGCGCTCATCGGCGGAGGCTACCATGACAAAAAGTATGGCGGCAATGGGTGAACGGCCCCGCGCGCTAGGCTGAGCGGGTGACACAGGGTCGCAGAAGCGCAGGCCGAAACACACAACTGTCGGCCGAGGACTGGATCGAGGTCGGCTACACCATCCTCGCCGAAGACGGCCTGAAACAGATCAAGATCGACACCCTCTGCGACCGCATCGGCGCCACCCGCGGCAGCTTCTACTGGCACTTCAAGGACATCGCCGCCTACAAACACGCCCTCGTCACCCGCTGGGGCGAATGGAACGACGAAGAACACAAGAACTTCGACGAACTCGAACAACTCCCGCCCCGCGAACGACTCCTCCGGCTCATCACCCAACTCACCAGCCCACGCCACTGGATGCTCGAACGCGCCATGCGCGAATGGGCACGCACCGACCCCCACGCCGCGACCGCCGTCCGCACCTCCGACCGCCGCGCCCACCACGCCGTCCGCCGGTGCCTGCTCGCCCACGGCCTCGACCCCGACACCGCCGCCGTGCGCGCCGACTGGATCATGGCCATGGGCATCGGCGCACTCCACCTGTCCACCTCGAAGGAAGACGGCGCGGCCGCCGCCCACCACGGCGACCAACTCGTCGACATGATGCTCGACTACCGCACCACATAGCGCGAACTCAGCAATCCTCGAGCAGCCGAGCCAACTCCTCGGTGTCGACACCGAAATTGGCCAGCCTGCCCAGCGGAATCGACTCCATCATCCGCATCAGGTTCGCCCCTATCCCCTCACCACCACCGAGCATCACCACCATACCCGCCGCGACCCGGCCCACCGCCTCGGCCGCCTTCGGATCGGCCAACGCCTCACCCAGCGTCGACTCCAATGTCACCGGCACCCGCACCTCGTCACCGTCGACCTTCACCCCCGCCGCCAACCGCAGATCACGGCTCGACGCCCCGACGAACACCTGATACTCGCCACCCTCCACCACCCACCGATCCACCCGGGGATCCCAGTACGCCAGATCCTCCCGCCGGATCGGCACCGCCACCCGCTCGCTCTCCCCGGCCACCAGCTCCACCACCGCGAAACCAGCCAGCACCCGCGGCGCCCGCACCACCGACGAACCGGGCAGCCCCGCATACACCTGCACCACCTCCCGGCCGTCCCACGAACCGGTATTGGTGACCGTCACCTCCACCACCCACCCCGCACCCCCCTCCGACACCGACAGCCCGTCGTAGTCGAACGTGGTGTAGGACAACCCGTGCCCGAACGGATAACACACCGCCATCTCCCGCGCGTCGTACCACCGATAGCCGACGAACAGGCCCTCGCCGTAACGCACATGCGAATGCTCGCCCGGAAAGTTCAGATACGCCGGAGTGTCCTGCAACCGCAGCGGCGCGGTCTCGGCCAACCGACCCGACGGATTCACCACCCCGAACAGCACATCGGCCACCCCGCCACCACCGGCCTGCCCGAGCAGACCACCGTCCAGGATCGCCTGCGCCTGATCGGCCACCGGCCCCAGCCGCAACATGCCGCCGTGCGCGAGCACCACCACCGTCCTCGGCTGCACCCGCACCACCTCGGTCAGCAACCGCAGCTGATCGGCGGGCAACTCGATATCGGCGCGATCGAACCCCTCCGACTCCTGATTGGCCGCCAACCCCAGAAACAGCACCGCCACCGCCGCCTCCGACGCCACCGCCACCGCCTCCACCCGCAACGCGTCCGGGTCACCGGTGCCGTCGGTGGTGAAACCCCGCGCATAAGCCACCGACCCCGACTGCGCGTGCGCCCTGATCTCCTCCAACGGCACATCCAGCCGTGTCGCGTTCACATGTGAACTGCCACCGCCCTGATAGCGCGGGGACTCGGCGAACTCGCCGATCACCGCCAGCGCGCTGCCCGCCGACAACGGCAGCAACTCCCGATCGTTCTTCAACAACACCACACACCGCGCCGCCACCTCACGGGCCAGCGCATGATGCGCGCTCGCATCCGCCGCGGGCACATCCAACTGCCTGCCCTGCCGCACCCGCTCCGCCAACCGGGCCATCCGCCCCGCCGAGGCGTCCAGATCCGCTGGATCGAGTTCACCGGCCGCCACCGCCGCCACCACCCGCGCGTCCGAGCCGCCGCCGCTGCCCGGCATCTCCAGATCCATACCCGCGCGCACCGCCGCCACCCGATCGCCCACCGCGCCCCAGTCGCTGACAACCACCCCGTCGAAACCCCACTCGCCGCGCAGCAGCTCGGTCAGCAGCCATCGGTCCTCGGCCGCGTACACACCGTTGATCCGGTTGTAGGAACACATCACCGTCCACGGCCGCGCCGACCGCACCACATGCGCGAAGGCCCGCAGATAGATCTCCCGCAACGGCCGAGCGTCGATGTCCGAACTCGACCGCATCCGATCGTGCTCGGCATTGTTGGCCGCGAAATGCTTCAACGACGCACCGACCCCGGTGCTCTGCACACCCTCCACCCAGGCCGCACCCAGCTCCCCGGACAACAGCGGATCCTCGGAGAAGTACTCGAAATTGCGGCCACCGCGCGGATCACGCTTGATATTGATGCCCGGCCCGAGCAGCACATCCACCCCCGCCGCCCTGGCCTCGTGCCCCAGCGCCACCCCCACCCGGCGCACCAGCTCCACATCCCAGCTCTGCGCCAACCCCACCGCGGGCGGGAAACAGGTCGCGGGCAGACTCTCCGACAACCCGAGATGATCCGTGGCGCCGACCTGTCTGCGCACACCGTGCGGCCCGTCGGTCATCGTGACCGACTCGATCGACCCCACCGGCTTCGTCGTCCAGAAATCCGCCCCACTGCCCAGTGCCGCCTTGTCCGCCGTCGACAGATTCGCGATCGCAGAGTCAGTCATGGGCCAACAC
>NZ_JARWRU010000777.1 GCF_029867845.1 Nocardia farcinica
CGCCCGGCCCGGCCCCCGCCCCCCCGCCGGGCCGGCGGCCGGGCGGGCACAACCCCTCGCGCGGCGCCCGCGGCGAGGGGATGTCAGGCGCCTCGGGCGATCGCCCGGACACCGCTTCCCGTATCGCGCAAGAGGAAAACCGTGGGAAATATCACGAGCCCGATCAGGGCTGGAGCCGCTCGACGCGAGCCCCCTCCGGCCGCACGCGCATGCGCACCCGGTTGTGCAGCCTGCCGCGCCGACCCTGCCAGAACTCCACCTCCCGCGGGCGGAGCAGGAATCCGCCCCAGTGCGGGGGCACCGGGATCTCCTCGGCATCGGCGAAGCGCTCGGCGACCTCGCTCAGTTGCCGGTCCAGCTCGGCGCGCGAGCCGATCGGCCGCGACTGGGCCGAGGCCCATGCTCCGAGCTGGGAGTCACGCGGGCGGGTGCGCCAGTAGACCAGCGTCTGTTCGGGGCTCACGCGCTCCACCGGGCCGCGCAGGTGCACCTGCCTGGCCAGCGCGGGCCAGACGAAGGTGACCGCCGCGTAGGGCACCGCGCGCAGTTGCGCGCCCTTGGCGCTGTCGTAATTGGTGTAGAAGGTCACACCTTCCGGCGAGAGGCCTTTACAGAGCACCGTCCGGGAGGAGGGCTTGGGGATGCCGTCCTCGACGTCCACCGTGGCCAGCACCATGGCGTTGGGCTCGGCCACCCCGACCGCCGTCGCCTGCTCGATCCAGTTGCGCAGCAACGGTTCCCAGCCGCCCGCCAGCCAGGTCTCGTCGAGGTCGACGTCCTCGCCGGAACCGAACGGCGTGCCCGCGTAGTCGACCCGCATGGCGGCGAGGTCGGCCGCCACCTGTCGCAGGGTGGCCTCCAGATCCTTCGGCTCGCCGGCCCTGTCCTCGGGCCGGTCGGCGCGCGATCGGTAATCGTGCAGGTCAGGCATGGGGCAGACGTTACTCCGGGGTAGTGGCGAGCTAAGGTTCTGGTTGATCGGCATGGGCTCGGCGAAGCACCCACCTCGGCGAGACCACATGCGCCCTCGCGTACATGCGACCGAAGTGCAAGGAGAGTCACACCATGACTACCAGCCCCGCGGTATCAGGTGGAAACGCCGCCGTTCCCGACGATTTCGTCAGCGGTCTGGAGGGCGTCGTCGCCTTCACGACCGAGATCGCCGAGCCCGACAAGGACGGCGGCGCGCTGCGCTACCGCGGTGTCGACATCGAGGATCTGGTCGGTAGCCGGGTGACCTTCGGCGATGTGTGGGCACTGCTGGTCGACGGCGAGTTCGGTCACGGCCTGCCGCCCGCCGAGCCCTTCCCGCTGCCGGTGCACACCGGCGACGTGCGCGTCGACGTGCAGGCGGGCCTGGCCATGCTGGCGCCGATCTGGGGCTACCAGCCGCTGCTCGACATCGACGACGCGACCGCCAGGGAGAACCTGGCGCGCGCCTCGGTGATGGCGCTGTCCTATGTGGCGCAGTCCGCGCGCGGCATCTACCAGCCCGCCGTGCCGCAGAAGATCATCGACGAGTGCACGACGGTCACCGAGCGGTTCATGACCCGCTGGAAGGGTGAGCCGGACCCGCGCCACATCGAGGCCATCGACGCCTACTGGGTCTCCGCCGCCGAACACGGCATGAACGCCTCCACCTTCACCGCCAGGGTCATCGCCTCCACCGGCGCCGACGTGGCGGCCTCGCTGTCCGGCGCGATCGGCGCCATGTCCGGCCCGCTGCACGGCGGCGCCCCGGCCCGCGTGCTGCCGATGATCGAGGAGGTCGAGAAGACCGGCGACGCCAGGGCATTGGTCAAGGGCATCCTGGACCGCAAGGAGAAGCTCATGGGCTTCGGCCATCGGGTCTACCGGGCCGAGGACCCGCGCGCCCGCGTGCTGCGCGCCACCGCCGAGCGTCTGAACGCTCCGCGCTACGAGGTCGCCGCCGCGCTCGAGCAGGCCGCGCTGGCCGAGCTGCGCGAGCGCCGCCCCGACCGCGCCATCGAGACCAACGTCGAGTTCTGGGCCGCGGTCATCCTCGACTTCGCCGAGGTGCCCGCGCACATGATGCCCGCCATGTTCACCTGCGGCCGGACCGCGGGCTGGTGCGCGCACATCCTGGAACAGAAGCGCCTGGGCAAGCTGGTCCGCCCCGCCGCCGTGTACACCGGGCCGGGGCCGCGCAAGCCCCAGCAGGTCGCGGGCTGGGAGACCATCGGCCACGCCTGAGCAGCACGGCCACCCCTGAGCAGCACGGCCACGCCCGAACAGCACGGCCACGCCTGAGCGGCATCGGCCACGCCCACCGGTCACGCCGGGGCGTGGCCGAGCTCATCTGCGGACGATCTCGACCGGGTCGGTGAGCGCCGCCGCGACGGCGGCCTGCTGGTCTCCGCCGCGCATCGGCAAGGCCGCCAGCGCCTGACCGGTCTGCGCGTCGAGCGAGCCGACGACCGTCCGCAGCCGGCCGACGCCCTCGGACAGCTGGTCCACGGCCTCGATCAGCCCGGCGCTGCCCTCCTGCGCCAGCCGCGGCAGTCCCGCCGCCATCTCCGCCGCCTCGGTGAGTTGTGCGCGCGCCGCGCCCCGGGGGGGGGCCCGCGCGCGCCCGGGGTCGCCGGGGGCGGGGGGCGGCGGCCCCGGGGCAACGGGGAGGGCACCCACGG
>NZ_JARWRU010000778.1 GCF_029867845.1 Nocardia farcinica
CGCGCGCGGGGTGCCGGGGGCGGATTCCGGCGCGGCCGGACCGGGGGAGTGTGCGACGGCGGATTGCTCGGACACCTGGCCTCCAGTCGGTGTTTCGCTATGAGAAACGTAGTTTCTCATACGGGGTATTGAATCGGTGGCGAAGCGACGGTGTCAAGGCGTGAAAACCACTGGAAACACGATCGTTTCTCGCCGTGTGCGGGGCGAGCGGCGCTGCTCGGACCGCCGCGCCGACCGGCTCGGGAGCTCAGATCGGTTGCAGCACTTGGGCTCCTGGCGCCGCGTCCAGGCGTCCGGCGGCGTCGGGATACAGGCGCGCGGTGGTGGTGCCCGCGAGGCAGTCCTCGGCCCAGCCGACCGCCAGGGTGGCCAGTGTGGACACCTCCGTCTGCCGTGGCGTGCCGCAGAGCAGGGAGCCCGCGACATCGGCGCTCGCGCCCTCGGCGTCGACGTGCGTGCCGCCGGGCAGGCGCACCCCGAGGAAGGGGCGGTGCAGGTGCGTGCGCACGGCCGTGAGGCCGTCGCCGAAGCTGTTGCACCACGAGGGCGCGGCCGCGATCGTCCATATCGGCAGCTCGGTGTGGTCGAGTGCGGCGAGTGCGGCGTCGGTGTTGTTGTCCACGAACGACTTCACCGGATCGAGCAGGATCAGGCCGCGCAGATTCGTCCATGCGCCGGGGTGCTCGGCGGACAACCGGTGGGCGACGTAGGTGACGGCCTCCGCGCCCGCCGAATGGCCGAGGAAGACCATCGGCGCGGGCGGCGCGGTCGGCGTGCGGCCCGCCTCGGCGAGCGCCGCGCGCAGGCTCGTGGCCAGTGCGCCCGCCGGGTCGGTGGCTTCGGCCAGCAGGGCCGCCACGCCGCCCAGGAAATCCCGGTTGCCCGTGAGGTTCTGAAGCGTGCAGCCGTTCGGATCCAGGAACGGCAGGCCCGGGGTGAACACCAGGTGGCCCGCCTCGGCGAGGCGGGCCGCCAGATCGGCGACATGGGCCTCGGTGCGGGCGCAGCCGTGTTGCAACCAGACCAGGCCCTCGGGTTCGCCCGCCGGAATGTGCCAGGACGCGTTCCGGTGCTGCACCGCGCCGCGGCAGGGGATGTCGACGGTCGAGTCCACCCGCGTGATCGGCTCCGCCCGGGTCACGGCCGGTGCGAACAGGGCCGCCGCTGTGAGCACCGCTGTCGTGAGCGCCGTTGTTCCGAGCGCGGTGGTCCTGAGCGCGGTGGTCCTGAGTGCGGCGAGTCTCGGTGTGGCGGACGCCATCAGGGACGGTAGGCGAATACTCATCGTGTGCTCCCGCGGGGCAATCGCACACCGTTTCCCTGGGTGGAATGGTGTTTCTCTTGGGCTCATTAGCGGCCACCGCGCCCGCGCTGTCAATGGGAAGTCTGCGACGAGTGGCGGTGAGCGCCGGGATGCGTCAGAGTGGAAACGCTGTTTCCCAACCGAGTGGAACGAGGGCTGTCCATGCGTTACGTGATCATCGGCTGCGGCAACGTCGGCATGGAGCTGGCGCGGCGCTGGACGAGCGCGGGTCACCAGGTGGTCGGCACCACCACCTCGCCGGATCGGGTGGCCGAGCTCGGCGCGGTCTGTACCGAGGTCGCGGTGCTGCGCGGCAGCGACCGGGACGCCGTCGCCCGGACCGTGGACGGCGCCGACGCCGTGGTGCTGACCGTCTCGCCGCGGATCGCTCGGTCCTACGACGCCGCCGCGCGCGTGGCCGAGTACGCCGACACCCTGACCGCCTCGGCCCGCACCGCCGCCGCCCTGCATCCGCGCGTGGTGTTCACCGGCTCCATCTCCGTCTACGGAGCCGGAACAGGGGACGTCATCACCGAGACCACGCCGGTGACCGAGGACGACGACGCCTCGCCCCGCGAGTTCGCCGCCGCCGAAGCGGCCGTCCTCGCCGCGCCCCGCGGCGCCGCGCTGCGCATCCCCGACGTGTACGGCCACCCGCGCGACATCGACTACCCCGCGCGGGTGAAGATGGCGCACGAGATCCTCGGCGGGTCCGTCCCGTTCTCGGCCGAATCCCTGCTCTACCGCATCGATTACCGTGATGCCGCCGCCGCGCTGGCCTTCGTGGTGGAGCGCGGGCTGTCCGGCCTCTACAACGCCGTCCCCGACGCCGAGGTGCCGCCCACCAACGCGCGGGCGTTCGGGGAGATCTGCGCGCAGCTCGGCCTGCCGCCGCTGACCTTCCGCGGCGAGATCAAGACGCCGACCGTGCCGATCAGCTCGGCACGACTGCGCGGCGAGGGGTTCGCGTTCAGCCACTGAGCGCCCGGCCGAGGATCCGGCCGAACGCCATGGCCGGGGTCAGGCACATGCCCGAGCAGAAGGCGTTGCCGTTCACCGCCGCCGAGCCGATGACCTCGCCCACGGCGTACAACCCATCGACGACCGTGCCGTCGGGGCGGCGCACCCGCAGCCGGTCGTCCACGTCGAGCCCGGCAAAGGTGATGAGGGTGACCGGATGGTTCTCGACGGCGTAGAACGGGCCGTCGGCGATCGGCGCCGGCAGGTGGGTACGCCCGAAGTCCGGGTCGGCCGCCTGGGCGACGAACTCGTTGTAGCGCGCCACCGTCGCGGTCAGGCCCGCCGCGTCGATCCCGGCCAGCCGCGCCAGCTCCGGCAGGGAATCGGCGCGGTGCACCCCGCGCCGCGCCCCGCACGCGGCGTCGAGATCCTCCGGCGTCCAGCCGTGCACCATCGGTTGTGAGGCGCGCAGCGCGCGGGCGTCGAAGATCATCCAGAAGGTCATCCGGTCGATGCCGGTGAGGGCGCGCTCCTTGCGATCGATGCTCGGCTCGTCCTCGGCGACCCAGCGCGCGCCGCGGCGGTCGACGTAGATCTCCCAGGGCGGGCGCTCCGGGGCGACCAGATGGGGCCGGTGCAGCCAGTCCACCCGCAGATCGTCGCCTTCGGGTGGCAGACCGCCGAAGGTGGGGATGTACCGGCCGAGGCCCTGCAACCCGGCACCGACCGCAACGCCCATGCGCAGACCGTCACCGGTCGACGTGGGCGCGGCCGACGTGGTGAGCGGCGCGCCCTCCAGTTCGGCGAACAACTCGGGGTCGTAACCGAATCCGCCGGTGGCCAGGACCACGGCGGGGGCGTGCCATCGCCTGCCCGTGGCATCCTCGGCCCCGGTCACCGCGCCGCCCTCGGACAGCAGCGAGGTCACCCTGACTCCACACGCCACCCGCACCGCACCGGCGGCCACGTGCGGCTCCAGCAGCGTGCGCAACACCCGCAGGATCTCCGGCCCGCCCGGCGTCTGCTTCGCGTGCACGGTGCGCGGCGTGCGGTACTGCTCGTGGCCGTGCACGATCCGCGGTGTCGCCGGGTCGATCTCGAAGCCCGCCGCCAGCAGCCATTCCACTGTGGCGGGCTGCTCGCGCAGCGAGAGCAGCGTCAGATCCTCGCGCCCGGCGCCGCGGCTGATGCGCCGCACGTCCGCCCAGTGCGCCGCCACCGAGTCCTCGATCCCGGCCGCCCGCTGCGCGGAGAAGCCGCCCGCCGACAGGTGCCCGCCGGAATAGGGCAGCGCGCCGCCGATGTCGTCGGCCTTGTCCAGCAACAGCACTCGCGCGCCGCCCTCGGCGGCGCTGATGGCGCACGCCAGTCCGCCAGGGCCCGCGCCGACCACCAGAACATCGGCGGCGCCATCGTGCACCGTGCCGCCCACGGTCAGTGGTCCCGCAGCAGGCTGCCCGCACCCTCGACGCGGTCGGCGATGCCGCTGTCGCGCAGCGCCATCCACCAGGTCGCGGCATTGATGGCGATGACCGGTTTGCCCAGCCAGCGCTCGGCCTCGTCGGCCAGGCGGACCATGGACAGGTTGGTGCCGCACTGGACGACGGCGTCGATCTCCGGGCCGTCGACCTCGAGGATCGCCGCGCGCAGGGTGTCCTCGGTGACCTGGGCGATGGACACCGCCGTCGGGCAGCGCAGGCCCTTGATCGCGGCGACCTCGAAGCCGAGTTCGCCGAAGAAGCGGATCACATTGGCGTCGCCCACCGGTTGGTAGGGGGTGACCACGCCGATCCGGCGCGCGCCGTACAGCTGGAGGGCGCGGCGGCACGCCTCGGCGCCCGTGGCGACCTCCAGCCCGGTCAGAGCGCGGATCTGCTCGACGAAGCGCTTGTTGCCCTCCACCCCCTCCCAGAAGGTCTCCGCGGACATGCCCATGACCATGTAGTCCGGCTCGCAGGTCATGACGCGCTCGCAGGTGGCGGCCAGCTCGGCGCGGATCTGCTCGAGCAGCCTGCCCATGCCCTCGTCGTCGCCCATGTTCTGGTCGCGGATGTGGATGCGGCCGAAGTGCGCGGTCACCCCAGGCACGCCCATCCGGGCGAAATCGGGTTCGACCACGGTGTTCGTGGAAGGCGCCAGCACGCCGAACTTGCGGCGCCAGCCCAGTACGTCGGGCACGGAATTCTCCTCTCCTCGGGCCGGTCAGGCCCGCTCGAGCACGCCGTGCAGCACCGCCGCCAGCCGGTTGTGCTCGAACACCTGGTAGACCACCGCGAGCCGGCCGCCCGCCCCCATCCCGGGCTCGGCGTCGACCATGAACTCCCGTCCGAGCAGCCGTCTGCCGTCGCCGAGATGCACGGTCGGGTAGTTGGCGCGGCCGTAGGCGGTGGCGTTGCCCCAGCCGTCGGGGCCCTCGTAGAACAGCCGGGCCCCGTCACGGCGCGCGCTGGTCAGGTAGCGCAGCTCGGCCGCGCCCGACCAGGTGACGGTGTGCGCGGCGGTCAGCAGGTTCACCGGCTCGACCGCCAGCTCCATCCGCACCGTGCCCGCCCTGCGCTGATCGGCGCCCCACAGCTCGCAGTCGCCGCGATAGCGGCTGCGCTCCTTGCTCGGCAGCAGGAAAGCGACCGTGCCGCAGCGCGTCTCGTGGGCGAGATGGTCCTCGACGAGGTCGGGAACCCGCGTGTAGAGGCCGTTGAAGACCCCGACCATGGCCGGGCCCTGGCGCAGCACCGAGGAGTACACCTGGGTGTCGCCGATGGTCTGGTTCCAGGTGTTCAGAGCCACCTGCCAGCCGGGACCGTAGTAGTGGGCGTCGACGAACCCGCCGTAGGGCTGGCCGGAGCCGAAGAAGTCCGGGCCGGTGTAGATCCGGTCGGCGTCGGAGTCGACCACCCCGAACGCGAACGGCGCGGCCAGGGCGAACCGGGCGGCCAGTGCGCCGCTGCCCTGGATGCCGCCGTCCATGTGGTAGGTGGTGACGCCGCCGTCGAAGACCGACGAGCGGCGGATGTCCTCGAAGCCCTGCCAGACGCCCTCGGCGTCGAACAGCGACGGCCGGCCGACCCATTCGCCCGCGATGCGCTGCTGCCACGCGGACGGTTCGACCGCGGTGCTCATGCCAGCAGCTCCCCGCGCACCCGCTCGGCCTGCTCGGCTCCGATCAGCCGGGTCACCTGCTCCCACACCGGATCCACCCGTGGATCGAACACCAGCGCGCGATTGGCGCGGTCGCGGCCGGGCAGGTCGGCCTCGACCGTCGCGCGCACGCCCGCGTCGATCAGGGCGAGCCAGTGCGAGAGATAGCCGTCGACGGTGTCGTCGAGCGCCTTGAAGGCCTCCGGCGTGGCCCGGCAGACCAGCATCCAGGGCGACATGAGGGCGCGCTGACGCGGCTTGATCTCGGCGGGCGCGAGGCCGTCGATCGTCCACGCCGTCTCGAGCAGGGGTGTGAGCGGGACGAACGCCTCGTCGAGGTAGTCCAGATGCACGGCCAGGTCGGCGCGCGGGATCAGGTCCAGGTGCATGGCGTGGAAGTCCGGGGTGGCGACCGCGTCGAGGGTGAAGTGCGGGATCGCCGACCCGGCCGGGGTGAACGCGAAGATCATGTGGCTGTCGAGGCCGATCATCGGCACGACCAGCGAGACGGACACGATCTTGTCGATCGGGCCGCCGCGCAGCACCTTCAGGCTGCCCACCGGTTCCGGCGACATCGGGCTGGTCAGGGGGACGTCCTCGGTGAGCTCGGCGCCGAGGGCGTCGGACAGGGTGGCGAGGATGCGCTCGTTGAGCGCGACGGGCAGACTCATTGCGGCAGACTTCCGTTGCGGGCCTTGTGCACCCAGGCACTGGCCAATTCGGGATTCTCGCGCCGGACGGGCGAGGCGATGACGGTGGCGTTGCGGCGCAGGCCGTTGACGGTGATGGTGTCGTCCTCGCCGACCCACCAGCCGTCCTTGATCAGTTGCTTGCGCCTGCGCCGGTAGGCGACCTGCAAACCGTCGCTGCGCACGTGCAGCTCGTCGGCCAGGTCGAAGGGCAGCAGTTCCGGCCGCTGCGCCTCCACCACCGGGCGGTCCTGCAACAGGATGCGCTCGATGCGCTTGCGGGCGTTGGCATCGGCCCAGGCGCCGGTGAAGAAGTTGCGGTAGCCGAGAATCTTGATCAGCGTCTTGTCCTCGGAGACCGGGATGTTGAAGTCGTAAAGGATCATCTCGCCGATGGACAGCCGCACGTGCAGCTTGACCACGTTGGGCAGGTACCAGCCGTTGGTGACCAGCACGTGGTCCGGGCGCGGCCTGCGTTTGTACAGCCAGCCCCACAGGCCCTTCGGCGGTGGCGGGCTCATCGGGATGTCGGCTTCGGCGGACCAGTCGTCGGAGCGGATCTCGAACTCGGGGATCTGTGGCTTGTCCGGGTTGCCGAAGGCGGTGCCGTGCACGAACGGGGTGTGCGAGGCGTCGCAGGCGTTCTCGAAGACCCGCTCGTAGTTGGCGTCCATCTCCATCTCCACCTGCACCATGCGGAAGGACCGGTCCTCGTGCTGGGGGATGTGCGGGATGGGCGGGCGCTCGTCCTCGGGCAGATCGCCGAGGAATGCCCACACCATGCCGTAGCGCTCCTCGGTGGGGTAGGCGTCCACTCTGGCCTTGCGCGGGATGGAGCGGCCGTCGGCGTTGGCGGGAATCCTGGCGCACACGCCGTCCGGGTTGAACTGCCAGCCGTGGTAGGGGCAGGTGATGCGGTCGCCGCTCACCGTGCCCTGGGCCAGCGAGCCGCCGCGGTGGATGCACAGATCCGACATGCACACCGCCTTCCCGGCCTGGTCGCGGTAGAGGACGAAGTCCTGTCCGAGGCAGGTGACGCGGGCCGGTTCACGGGTGACGCGGTCGGCGAACTCCAATGCGTACCAGAAGTTCTTCAACATGGACGAGCTCCTATCGGTGGTGCAGGACTGTGGGGCCGTCCCGCAGGGCGCCGGTGCCGGGGGACGGGGGTGCGGCGACGGCCACCGCGGCGCGGGCGCGCAGTTCGTCTCGTGCCTGCGCCGAGCCGGTGAGGTGGGCGCGCAGGAACAGCGTGGTCAATTCGGCGAACGGGCCGAGCGCGTCGGTCTCGGCCTGGCCGTCGAGGAAGGCTCGGGCCGCGGTGGGGTCGGCGTCGGCGATGCCGAAGTGGTTGGCGCCCGGCACGATCGCGAGCAGGTGCCCGGTGCCGGGCAGCGCCTCCTCGAAGGTCCGGGTGACCGGGTCGCGTCGTGGCGCGCCGTCCTCGCCGTAGCGGTCGGCACTGCCCGCGATGACGCCGTCGTCGGTGCCGACCCCCAGCAGCACCGGACAGTCCACCTGGGCCGGGAGCACGGTGCCCGGTTCCCAGCCGAGCATGGTGGCGACCAGAGTGTGCGCGCCCCAGGCGAAGACCGCGCCGACACCGGGGAAGAAGCGCGCCGACTGGAGGACGACGGTGCCGCCCGCCGAGTGCCCGCCGAGGCCGATGCGGCCGAGATCGAGCGCGCGGGCCAGCGGTCCCGCCGTGTTCAGGCCTGCGAGCGCGTCGATGACCGCGCCGAGGGTGGGGCAGGTGGGGCC
>NZ_JARWRU010000779.1 GCF_029867845.1 Nocardia farcinica
TTGGGGCCGGGTTCTCCTTCTTGGGGGTCTGGCCCTGTTCCTGTAACGCACCCACGCTTGCCCGCCCCCCACCGCCGGTGCGGCGGCGCCGTCACGACGCCGCCGCGGATTCGCGCACTCAGCTGCGAATCATGTTGCGCAGCACGTACTGCAGGATGCCGCCGTTGCGGTAGTAGTCCGCCTCACCGGGGGTGTCGATGCGGACCACGGCGTCGAAGGTGACCTTCTCGCCGCTCTCCTTGGTCGCGGTGACCTTCAGGGTCTTCGGGGTCACACCCTCGTTGAGCTTGGTGATGCCCTCGATGTCGTAGACCTCGGTGCCGTCCAGGCCGAGCGACTTGGCCGACTCGCCCGCCGGGAACTGCAGCGGGATGACGCCCATGCCGATCAGGTTCGAGCGGTGGATGCGCTCGAAGGACTCGGTGATGACGGCCTTGACGCCCAGCAGGCGGGTGCCCTTGGCGGCCCAGTCCCGCGAGGAGCCCGAACCGTACTCCTTGCCACCGATCACGACCAGCGGGATGCCCGCGGCCTGGTAGTTCTGCGAGGCGTCGTAGATGAACGCCTGCGGGCCGCCCTCCTGGGTGAAGTCGCGGGTGTAGCCACCCGAGACGTCGTCGAGCAGCTGGTTGCGCAGCCGGATGTTGGCGAAGGTGCCGCGGATCATGACCTCGTGGTTGCCGCGACGCGAGCCGAGGGAGTTGTAGTCCTTGCGCGCCACGCCGTGAGCGTCGAGGTACTGCGCGGCCGGGGTGCCAGGCTTGATCGGACCGGCGGGGCTGATGTGGTCGGTGGTGACCGAGTCACCCAGCAGCGCCAGCACACGCGCGCCCTTGATGTCCTCGACCGGGGCCGGGTCCATCGTCATGCCGTCGAAGTACGGCGCCTTGCGGACGTAGGTGGAGTCCGGGTCCCACGCGAAGGTGTCGCCCTCCGGGGTCTCCAGGTTCTGCCAGCGGTGATCGCCCTTGAAGACCTCCGCGTAGGACTTGCGGAACATGTCCTGGCTGATCGCGGCCTTGATGGTGTCGTCGATCTCCTGGGCCGAGGGCCAGATGTCCTTCAGGAAGACGTCGTTGCCCTCGGAGTCCTTGCCCAGCGGGTCGGTCTCGAAGTCGAAGTCCATGGTGCCCGCGAGCGCGTAGGCGATGACCAGCGGCGGCGAGGCCAGGTAGTTCATCTTCACGTCGGGGGAGATGCGGCCCTCGAAGTTGCGGTTGCCCGAGAGCACCGCGGTGACCGACAGGTCGTTGTCGTTGACCGCCTTGGAGATCTCCTCCGGCAGCGGACCGGTGTTGCCGATGCAGGTGGTGCAGCCGAAACCGCCCAGGTAGAAGCCCAGCTTCTCCAGGTACGGCCACAGGCCGGCCTTCTCGTAGTAGTCGGCGACGACCTGCGAGCCGGGCGCCATGTTGGTCTTGACCCACGGCTTGGTGGACAGGCCCTTCTCCACCGCGTTGCGGGCCAGCAGGGCCGCGCCGATCATGACCGACGGGTTCGAGGTGTTGGTGCAGGAGGTGATGCCCGCGACCACGACGGCGCCGTGATCGAGCACGAACTCGCCGCGCTCCTCGGAGACGACCTTGACCGGCTTGGTCGGACGGCCCTCGGCGCCGTTGGCCGCGGACTGCACGTCGATCGCGTCGTCGTCGGCGAAGGACAGCACCGCCGGATCGCTGGCGGGGAAGGACTCCTCGACGGCCTCGTCCAGCTTCGAGTGCGGGGTCTGCGCCGCGGTCTCGCCCTCGCTGTCGCTGGTGTAGTTGTGGATGTCCTTGCGGAAGGCGATCTTCGACTCGCTGAGCAGGATGCGGTCCTGCGGACGCTTCGGGCCTGCGATCGACGGGACGACCGTGCTCAGGTCCAGCTCGAGGTACTCGGAGTACTCCGGCTCGCGCGAGGGATCGTGCCACATGCCCTGCTCCTTGGCGTACGCCTCGACGAGCGCGAGCTGCTCGTCGCTGCGGCCGGTCAGGCGCAGGTAGTTGATGGTCTCGGCGTCGATCGGGAAGATCGCGGCGGTGGAGCCGAACTCGGGGCTCATGTTGCCCAGGGTGGCGCGGTTGGCCAGCGGCACCTCGGCGACGCCCGCGCCGTAGAACTCGACGAACTTGCCGACCACGCCGTGCTTGCGCAGCATGTCGGTGACGGTGAGCACGACGTCGGTGGCGGTCACGCCCGGCTGGATCTCACCGGTCAGCTTGAAGCCGACCACGCGCGGGATCAGCATGGAGACCGGCTGGCCGAGCATGGCGGCCTCGGCCTCGATGCCGCCGACGCCCCAGCCGAGCACGCCGAGGCCGTTGACCATGGTGGTGTGCGAGTCGGTGCCGACACAGGTGTCGGGGTAGGCCTGGCCGTTGCGGACCATGACGGTCGGGGCCAGGTACTCGATGTTCACCTGGTGCACGATGCCCATGCCCGGGGGAACGACGCGGAAGTCGTCGAAGGCGCCCTGGCCCCAGCGCAGGAACTGGTAGCGCTCGCTGTTGCGCTCGTACTCCAGGTCCACGTTGCGCTCGAGGGCGTCGGCGCGGCCGAAGACGTCGAGGATGACGGAGTGGTCGATGACCATGTCGGCGGGGGAGAGCGGGTTGACCTTGTTCGGGTCGCCGCCGAGGGTGGTGACGGCCTCACGCATGGTGGCGAGGTCGACGACACAGGGGACGCCGGTGAAGTCCTGCATGATCACGCGGGCCGGGGTGAACTGGATCTCGGTGTCCGGCTCGGCGCTGGGGTCCCAGTTGGCGATGGCGCGGATGTGGTCGGCGGTGATGTTCGCGCCGTCCTCGGTGCGGAGCAGGTTCTCCGCGAGGACCTTGAGTGCGTAGGGGAGTTTCTCGGTGCCGGGCACGGCGGAGAGGCGGAAGATCTCGTAGGAGTTGCTTCCGACCTCGAGGGTGCCCTTGGCGCCGAAAGTATCGATACTTGTCGTCACGTCAGCTCCGCTCGTCGGTGAGGGTGTTGGCCACCGGCGGGGCTGTGCCGGTGACTCGAGTCCGTGGAGGTTCTCCGGCCACTGGGAGCACCGGTTCCTCGCGACACAACTCTAACAGTACGCTTGTCCTGCAAAACCTCCGGGGTCGGCTCGGCGTGGCGCGAGCGAACAGCTCGCGACCGGGTGGCGTACTGTGCTCTCGATCGCCTTGCAGTGTTGGATGCCCGTCGTCGTACCCGGCGGCGCGGCTGCACAGACCGGATGGAAGATGGCCCCCTGGTACACCTCGGTTTTCTCCCCGCTGGCCGCGGGACTGCCGCCCACCATCGACGATGATGCGCTGGCGGCGATCAAGGCCGACGTCGCCGACAACCACGTGGCGACGCCCGAGGGGCGTGACCAGTCCGAACTCGCGGCGATCGTGGCCGAAGCGCGAGCCGACGGCATCCCGCTGAGCATCGTGGTCATCCCCGGAAATCCAGGCCACGACTCCAATCTACGGGACCTGGCAACCGAGGTGGCCAAGACCGAGCACGGCACGGTCGTCGTCTTCAGCGACGACTGGGTCGGCACCTACAGCGACACCATCAGCCGGGTGCGCCTGGAATGGGCCGAGGACGCGGCCAAGAGCAAACAGGGCGACTCGGTCACCGCCGCCACGATCTTCGTCGACCGGATCAACGAGCCCGAGGCCGTCTCCTGGACCGCCTTCACCTGCGTCGTGCTCGGGGGCACCGCCGCCGCGGTCGCGGGGCTGGCCTACGTCAAGGCGCGCCGGTCTGCCGCGGAGCGGGAGGGCGGCGTGAGCCGCGGGTAGCCGCACGGCGCGCCCGATCCGGCCGGATCGGAGCCCGCGCGTCGGCGCCCTCACCGGGCCGTCCCGCTTCGGGGGCGGCCCGTGGTCGTCTGCGGGGGACGCGCGCGTCCGGGGTGGGGGGAGCCCGCGAAGTGCTCCCGGCG
>NZ_JARWRU010000780.1 GCF_029867845.1 Nocardia farcinica
GTGCAGCTCCTCGCAGCGGCGCTCGTGGTGCCCGACGCCGTGCGCACCGCCCGCGATGACCGGGCAGCGGCTGGTGTCGCCGAGCCACTGGACCGAGGTGTGGGCCGCACTGAACTTCTCGATCAGCACGCGCTGACCACACCGCTCGCAGTCGAGTGGGCGCATGGTCATCGCGGACCCGCCGATCCGGCGCCGCCGCTGTAGCGGCCGCGGAAGAACACCAGGGGCGCCAGGTCCGCGGCGTGCAGGTGGCGGACCCGGGAGACCACGATGGTGTGATCGCCCGCCGGGTGCTCGGCCTCGGGTTCGGCTTCGAGCCAGGCCAGGCTGCCGGTGAGGACCGGCGCGCCCGCGGGCGACGGCTCCCAGGCGATGCCACGGAACTTGTCCGTGCCGCGCGTGGCGAGCTGCCTGCACACCGGCTCCTGGTCGGCGGACAGGATGTTCACCGTGTAGATGCCCGCCGCGCGCACCAGGGGCCAGGAGGTGCTGGTCGCGGCGACGCAGAAAGCGATCAGCGGCGGGTCGAGGGAGACCGAGGTGAACGAGTTCGCGGCCAGGCCGGCGGACGCGCCGGTGTGCGGGTCGATGCCGGTGATGGCCACCACGCCGGTGGCGAAATGCCCGAGCACGGCGCGCATCGACGCCGGGTCCGGCGTGCGGGCCGTTCGCGTCTGCCGGCGCGCGGCGGCGCTGTCGATCGTGGTCATGGCCGCCTCATCCACCGGTGGCCGCGGTCCGCGGCCCGGCCAGCACACAGTGCGTCTCGGAGAAGATCGTCGGCATGCACTTGTTGCAGTGGATGCACAGCGACTTGGCGGCGTGATCGGCGTTGATCTTGTTGATCAGGTCGGGTTCGCGCAGCAGCGCCCGTGCCATGGCCACGAACTCGAACCCCTCGGCCATCGCCACGTCCATGGCCGCCTTGTCGGTGATCCCGCCGAGCAGCACCAGCGGCATCGAGACGTTCGCCCGGATCTGGCGCGCGGCGTCGAGCATGAACAGATCCTGGTAGGGGTAGCTGTGCAGGAAGTACTTGCCGGCGAGCTTGATGCCGAACTTCATCAGCGGCGACATGGCCTCGGCGAACTCCGCCAGCGGCGCCTCGCCCTTGAACAGGTACATCGGGTTGAGCAGCGAGCTGCCGACGGTCAGTTCGATGGCGTCGAGGCTGCCGTCCTGCTCCAGCCACTGGGCGACCTGCACCGCCTCGTCCAGCCAGAAGCCGCCGGGCACGCCGTCGTCCATGTTCAGCTTGGCCAGCACCGCGATCCTGCCGTCGGCGGCCTCGCGCACTTCGGCGGCGACCTCGCGCAGCAGCCTGGCGCGATTGCGCAGCGATCCGCCGTAGGCGTCCTTGCGCTTGTTGAGCAGTGGGCTGAGGAAACTGCTGGCGAAGTAGTTGTGGCCGAAGTGGATCTCGACGGCGTCGAAGCCCGACTCGACGGCCAGGCGGGTGGCGGTCCCGTGCGCGGTGCGGATGCGCGCGATGTCGGCCAGGGTGGCGGCGTGGGTGAGCTGCGGCCCCATCGGGCTCAGCCGGCGAGACGCGGCCAGCGCGGGCAGCCCGTTGGACTTCGCGCCGGCGACCGGGCCCGCGTGGCCGATCTGCGCGGAGATCGCCGCGCCTTCGGCGTGCACCGCGTCGGTGAGCCTGCGCAGGCCGGGCACCGCCTCCTGGCGCATCCAGATCTGGTCGGCCTCGGTGCGGCCCTCCGGCGCGACCGCGCAGTAGGCGACGGTGGTCATGCCGACGCCGCCCGCGGCCACCTGCCGGTGGAACTCCACGAGCTGGTCGCTGACCAGCGCACCGGGAGTCATGTGCTCGAAGGTGGCGGACTTGATGACCCGGTTGCGCAGCTGCACCGGGCCGAGCCGGGCCGGGGCCAGCGCGTCCGGGATCGGGGCTGTGGTCACGAGGAAATGCCTTTCAGTGCGGGAGGAAGGTGAGGTCCTCGGGGTGCGGCGCGCGCAGCATGGTCCAGTAGTCGACCAGCCGCCACGGGCAGGGCACCACCGCCCGGCCCTCGCTGTTGCGGTAGTAGCCGTTGATCTCCGCCCCGGGATGCGCCCACACCGTCTCGTCGAGCGCCTCGTCGACGCGGCGGTTGTACTCCTCGAGCGCCTCCCGGGTGACGTCCATGGCGGCGTGGTCGTGCTCGAGCAGGTACTGCAGGCATTCGATGATGTAGTGGACCTGCTCCTCGCCGGTGAGGTTGTGCCCGGCGCCGTGGTTCGGCGCGGAGTTGGGCCCGGCGGTGACGAACAGATTCGGGAATCCGCTGACCTGGACGCCCAGATAGGCGCGCGGGTCCTCGCCGTTCTTCCACACCTCGGCCAGGGTGCGCCCGTCGCGGCCGGTGATGTCGATCGTGGTGGTGAACTGCAACTGGAAGCCGGTCGCCAGGACGATCACGTCGGCGGGCACGAACGCGCCGTCGGTGGTGTACACGCCCTCGGGGGTGACCTCGCGGAAGGAGGCGCGGTGCAGGGTGACGTGATCGCGGGTGAGGGCGGCGAAGAAGCCGGGGTCCTTGACGATGCGCTTGGCGTACGGGCGGAAGTCCGGGGTGAGCTTCTCGATCAGATCGGGGCGGTCGGGGAAGCTCTGCTGCAGATACTCCTGCGCGGTGCGCAGCACCATGTCGTTGGCGGGCGAGGCGGACAGATGGGTGGCCGCCCACTCGCGGTCGATGCGCGGCAGCGGATAGAGGTTGTCTGAGGCGAACCAGTAGGTGCGCAGCCGGAACCAGCGGTCGTAGTAGGGCAGGTGGGCCATGGCCCACCGCTCCCCCTCGGGCACGGCGCCGCCGACGGATTTCTCCGGCACCAGCCAGTGCGGGCTGCGCACCACGACGTCCAGCGACCGCACCCGGTCGACGATGTCGGCGACCACCTGCACCGCGGTGCATCCGGTGCCGAGCACCACCACCCGCTTGTCCCGCAGGTCGAGGTCGGTGTCCCAGTCGGCGGTGTGCACGACGGTGCCCGCGAAGGTGTCCATGCCCGGCACGTCGGGGATGTTGGGCGCGTTGAGCATGCCGAGGGCGGTGACGACGGCGCGGGCGCGGTGGCGTTCGACCCGTCCGTCGCGGTCCTCGGTGACCACCTCCCACCGGTGTTCGCCGGCGAGCCAGGTGGCCGAGCGCACCCGCGTGCCGAACCGGATGTGGTCGCGCAGCCGGTATTCGTCCACCACGTCGAGCAGGTAGTTCTGGTATTCGGGGCCGGTCGGGTAGTACCGCGACCAGTTCGGGTTCAGCGCGAAGGAGTACGAGTAGTAGTGACTGGGGGTGTCCACGGCCGCACCCGGGTAGGTGTTGCGATGCCACGTGCCGCCGATGTCGTCGCGTTCCTCGAAGATGGTGTAGCCGAATCCGGCCTTGCCGAGCTTGATTCCGGCGTTGATGCCGACGATGCCCGCGCCGATGACGATGACCTCGAAGTCGGCCGGGGGTGTCACGGTGACCGGGACGTGGCGGCGGTCCTCGACGAACCCGGACTGCTCGAGCAGCAGCGGGACGAACTCGGCGTCCACCCGCTGGGCGGTGCAGATCGCGGCCATGCGCTGGAACAGTTCGTCGTCGGGCACCTCCAGCTTCGCGACGGCGTCCGGGGTGAGCACCGCCCGTGCCCTGGCGCGGATGTCGGCCGCCACATCGT
>NZ_JARWRU010000781.1 GCF_029867845.1 Nocardia farcinica
GTCCGCCCCGCCAAGACGCTCTCCGGCGGTGAGACCTTCATGGCCTCGCTCGCCCTCGCGCTCGGGTTGGCCGACACCGTCGCCGCCGAATCCGGCGGGGTCGTCCTCGACACCCTCTTCATCGACGAGGGCTTCGGCAGTCTCGATTCCGACACCCTCGACGCCGTCATGGGGGTGTTGGACGAACTGCGCGCGGGCGGCCGGGTGGTCGGCATCGTCAGCCATGTGGACGAGATGCGTCAGCGCATCCCCAGCCGCCTGCACGTCGTCCGTGGCCGGGCGGGGTCGACGCTGCACGCCACCGTCGCCTGAGCCCCTGGTGTCCGGTTCGGCCCTCTCCGGGAGATCGATCACGTCGATGCCCCCCGGGAGCCGTGACCACGGCTCGCGGCCGAACCGCCGGTGCCGGATGCGGTCGTGGCGGAGGAGCGGGGACCGCGGGGCGGTCAGTGCCCGGCGTTGCCGCTCTCGTGGTCGAGCAGCCACCGCTTGACGTCCAGCCCCCAGCGGAACCCGCCCAGCGCCCCGCCGACGCGCAGCACCCGGTGACAGGGGACGAAGAGCGCGGCGGCATTGCGCGCGCAGGCGTTGGCGGCGGCGCGGGTCGCCTGCGGCCGACCGGCCAGCGCGGCGAATGCGGTGTAGGTGACCGGTTCGCCCGCGGGCACCTTGCGCAGCACCTCCCAGGCGTGGGCGAGGAATTCCCCCGACTGCTGGCGCACCGGCACCGCGTCGATCACGCCGGTGTCGCCGTCGTGGTAGGCGAGGACCGCACGGGTGATCTCGCCGAGTGCGTCCCGTCGCCGCAGTTCGGCGGGGCGCAGGGCGGGGTGGATGAGCAGACGCAGGCCGTCGGCGTCGGCGGTCCAGCCGGAGGCCAGCACCGCGCCGTCGGCGTCGGCGATGGCGGTGAAGGGACCGATCGGCGTCTCGACGCGCGCGACTTCGGCGACGGAGAGGGACATCAGGAGCTCGCTTTCGACAGGGGGGCAGGCGTGGTGGTCGGGAGGAACAGCGGTGCGGGTTCAGCCCGCGCGGCGTCGGTCTCCGGCGGGCCGGTCCATGGCCCGCGCGGCCAGCGCCGTCTTCCACAGGTGCATGGACAGATAGGACCGCCAGGGCGCCCAGCGGGCCGTGTCGGCGAGGTCGATGCCGAGCAGTTCGGCGCCGCGTCGGGCGATGAGGTCGCTGCGCAGCACGGTGTCGGGGTCGGCGAGCAGGCGCATGGTCACGTAGTCCGCCGTCCACGGGCCGACCCCGTCGAGCGCCAGCAGTTCGGCGCGCAGTTCGGCGGCGGTGCGGCCGGGGTGCAGGGTCATATCCCCCGAGGCGATGGCCGCCGCCGCGCGCACGATCGACTCGACGCGCCGGGCCGGGCCGGTCAGCACCCGGGCGCCGTGCTCGGCCACGGCGGCCGCGGTGGGGAACAGGTGCGGCAGCGGCCCCGGCACGCGCTCGCCCAGCTCGCGCACCAGCCTGCCGGTGTGGGTGGCGGCCGCCGACACCGAGATCTGCTGGCCGATCATGGTGCGCAGCAACAGTTCCTCGGGGTCGGCGCAGCCGGGCACCCGGATGCCCGGCTCGAAGTCCGGTCCGAGCACCTCGTCCACCCCGACCGGATCGGCGTCCAGGTCGAGCAGATGCCGTATCCGCGCCACCGTCGGCGCCAGATCGCGCATGTCGCGCAGCGCCAGTTCGGCCCGCACGTGCCCGGGCAGGACGCGCAGCGCCACCACCGCGTGCCCGTGCGGGGTGCGCAGCGTGCGGGTGTAGGTCCCGCCGGACCAGCGTTCCACCCCCGGCGCGGCGTGCGCTCCGAGGAACCATTCCAGCCATGCCCGGTCCAGCGGCTCCCGATAGGGCAGCCGCAGTGTCAGCGCGCCCTCGGCCGGCACGGGGGCATCGACGGGGGAGCGGCGGCGGGCCTCGGCGCGCATGGTGGTGGGGCTGACCGCGAAGACCTCGCGCACGGTGTCGTTGAACTGCCTGATGCTGCTGAACCCGGCCGCGAACGCCACCTCCGACATCGGCATGTCCGTGGTCTGCACCAGCAGTCGCGCGGTGTGCGCGCGATGGGCCCTGGCCAGCGCCAGCGGTCCAGCGCCCAGTTCGGCGGTGAGCACCCGGGTCAGCTGGCGCGGCGAGTACCCGAGTGCCGCGGCCAGGGCGGGCACACCGCCGCGCTCGATCACCCCGTCGGCGATCAACCGCATGGCGCGTGCCGCGAGATCGGCGCGCGTGTTCCACAACGGCGACCCGGGCACGGCGTCGGGCAGACGGCGGCGGCAGGCCCGGTAGCCCGCCTGCTGCGCGGCCGCCGCCGTGGGCAGGAAGGTGACATTCGCCCGCTTGGGGGTGATCGCGGGACACGAAGGGCGGCAATAGATTCCGGTGGTCCGCACGGCGGTGAAGAACTGCCCGTCGAAGCGGGGGTCGCGGGTCGACACCGCCCGATAGCATCGCTCGAAATCCAGCGCCGTGATCGTCACGCACTCCACCATGGCAGCCGCGCGACGGCCGTGCTAGCGGAAATCGGCCATCGTGACCGATCAGCGGCCGTGACCGATCAGCGGCTGTGACCGATCAGCGGCCGTGACCGATCGGCGGCTGTGACCGATCAGCGGCTGTGATCGATCAGCAGCAGCGGCCGCCCGGATTGCTCTCGGCATGCGCGTGCCGCTCCCGCCAGTACTCCCGCTCGGTGGGCACCGGCCGGTCCGGGTGACGGCGGCGCAGGTGCGCGACATAGCGCTGATAGTCCTGCCCGCCGACCACCGAATCCAGCCACCACAACGTCGCCCGTGCCGCGGCAACCAGCCGATTCGTTCCCGTGCTCACGACGGCGGCCTCACTTCGCCTCGACCTCCACCGCGTGCGCGGCTCCCGGCGCCCGCACCGCACCCGAGGCGATCAGCTCGTCCCACTGCCGCTGTACCTCGCGCTCGGCCTTCGTGGCGACGAACCCGCTCGGCGCGAAGATCTTCGACGGCTCCTCCGGCGTCTCGGAGGTGCTGGTCTCCCCGGACCGCACGGCTCGCACGCACACCAGCACCGCGACGGCCGCCACCACCAGCACCAGCGCCGCGAACAGGATCGACAGCGTGCCCTGGATGAAGGTGTTGCGCACGACCACGTCCACCTCCTGCGGCGTCTTGGCGGACAGGCACAGCGAGCCCGCCTCCTGCGCCTGCCTGCACAGGCTGTGCTGCTTCCAGTAGCCGAGCTTGGGATCGGCGGAGAAGATCTTCTGCCAGGAGGCCGTCATGGTGACGACCAGATCCCAGACCAGCGGAATGCCGGGAATCCAGGCGTAGCGGGTCAGCCCCTTCTTCACCAGGATCACGACCACGACCGTCAACGCGACCGCCGCGAGCAGCTGGTTGGCGATGCCGAACAGCGGATACAGCGCGTTGATGCCGCCCAGCGGATCGGTCACGCCCATCAGCAGGATCGAGCCCCAGGCCGCGACCACCACCAGCGAGCACACCCACGCGCCCACCCGCCAGGACGGGTCCTTCAACCGGGCCAGCGGACCGCCGAAGTTGCCGAGCGCGTCGGAGACCATGAACCGCGCGACGCGGGTGCCCGCGTCGATGGTGGTGAGGATGAACAGCGCTTCGAACATGATCGCGAAGTGGTACCAGAACGACTTCATGCTCTCGCCGCCGAGGAACTGGTGGAACACCTCCGAGATGCCGACGGCCAGCGTGGGCGCGCCGCCGGTGCGGGAGATGATCGTGTTCTCCCCGACGTCCTCGGCCGCCTGGGAGAAGGTCTCCGCGGTCGCGGGCGCACCAGCCAGGCCGAGCGAGTTGGTGTACTCGGCGGCCTGCTCCGGGGTGCCGCCGGTGAGCGACAGCGGCGCGTTCATGCCGAAATACAGGTGCTGGTCGATGATGCAGGCGGTGATGATGGCCATGACCGCGACGAACGACTCCATCAGCATGCCGCCGTAGCCGA
>NZ_JARWRU010000782.1 GCF_029867845.1 Nocardia farcinica
AGACGAGGGTGTTGCCGATGACGACCGGGCAGATGTCCGGCTCGCACACCGCGTCGGTGAGATCGAGGGTGAACACGTTCGGGAACGACGCGGCGGGCCCGTCGGCCGGGTTGGCCGGGTCGAAGGCGTCGACGCGGCGCATACCGCAGCTGTGCCGGTCGCCCTTGTCGGCCAGGCAATCGATGGCCCGGTACCGCACGCCGTCGCGGCGCAGCCACGGGGTGTCGCGCATGGCGATGATGTTCAGGCCGTGCTCGGACAGCCGGGACCAGACCTGCACATAGTCGTCGGGGGTCTCGTCGCCGGTCAGCGGCTTCGGCCGGGTGCCCGTGGTGAACACCCAGTCCGGGCGGTCCACGCCGAGCCGGTCGATGACCTCGAGCGACCAGTCCCGGCAGTCCGGGATCGACTGGCCCTTGTAGGAGGTCTCCTCGGCCACCGTCAGCGGGCAGCCCATCTTCAGATAGACGGCGATGCGCACGCCGTTCTCCCGGCCGAGGATGTCCAGGGCGGGCACCCAGTGCTCGGAGTGCGAGTTGCCGACCACCGCGATGGTGCGCTCGGCGTCGGGATCGCCGTAGGCGCAGGTGATGACCTCGCGGGTGTCCCAGTCGGCGATGCAGCCGTCGCGGGTGGGATAGGCGTTGTCGGCGCCCGCCTCGAGCACGCTGGGCCGCATCGGCGCGTCCGGGGTGGGCGCGCCGCCGACGAGCGCCTCGGCGCCCGGATAGCGCAGCGCGTCCAGCTCCTGCATCGGGCGGGCGGGCGAGAGGCTGGTGAACACCTGCGCGCCCACCGTCACCGCGAGCACGGTCACGCCGAGGGCGGCCACCGCCCGCCTGCCGTATTCCGCCTTCGGCGTGCGGGCGGCGGCGGGCGCGCGCAGCGGCTCCTCCACGAAACGGTGCGTCAGGTAGGCCAGCACCAATGAGACGCCGAGCACGGCCAGTCCGGCGCGCAGGCCGATCTTCGCGTCACCGAGATGGCCGAGCACGAAGATCAGCAGCGGCCAGTGCCACAGATACAGCGCGTAGGCCATCTCGCCGAGCCGGACCGCCACCGGCGCGGCCAGCAACCGGTTGGGCAGCGGCAGTTCGGCGGTGCGCAGATTCTGCCCGGCCAGGATCAGCGCGATGGTGGCGCCGACCGGGATGAGCGCGGCCGGGCCGGGGAACATCGCGCTGCCGTTCACGACCCAGCCACAGGCGGCCACCAGCACCGCGCCCGCCAGCGCCAGCAGCACCCGCGCCACGCGCGGCAGGTTCAGCCCCGGCAGCACCACCGCCACCAGCGCACCCGCCAGCAGCTCCCAGGCGCGCGCGAAGCTGTCGTAGTAGTTCCAGCCCTGGTGCAGGCCGACGCCGCGGGCGGCGTAGACGAAGGAGGCCGCGGTCAGCAGGGCAAGCACGAAGGCCACCACCGGCCGGGTCGCCGCTGGTCTGCCCAGGGCCCGGCACGACCACGCCAGCGCCGCGATGCCGAGCAGCGCGGCCAGATAGAACTGCCCCTGCAACGACATCGACCACAGGTGCTGCAACGGGCTCACCGACGGGTCGGCGGCCAGGTAGTCCGCCCAGGAGAAGGCCAGATACCAGTTCTGGTAGTACAGCAGCGAGGCCTGCGTCTGCGCGGCGATCTCGGTCCACTGCGTGTAGGGCTGGGTGGGCACCACGTATCCGGCGACCACCGCCAGCACAAGCACCAGCGCGGGCAGCAGCCGCCTGGCCAGCCCGGCCACCCGCTCCCGGATGGAGATGCCGCCCCCGGACTCGGCGCGGCGCAGCAGCGAGGCGGTGAAGAAGAAGCCCGCGAGCACCAGGAAGACGTCGACGCCGCCGGAGACCCGCCCCATCCAGATGTGGAAGACCACCACCAGGGCGATGGCAACGCCGCGCAGGCCGTCCAGGTCGGTGCGATAGCCGGCCGCACGCGGGCGCGCGGCGGGCGCCCGCCGGGGCGGGGGGCCCCGGG
>NZ_JARWRU010000783.1 GCF_029867845.1 Nocardia farcinica
ACACGCCCTGCGGACCCTCGGCCGCGCCTGGCTCCGCATCATCTGGGCCTGCTGGCGCACCAAAACCGCCTACAACCCCACCCGGCACGAACCCCAAACCCAACCGGTCGCCGCATAGGGGTTGACTCAGGAAACTCATGCGCTCATCTCTACTCTCGTGCCTCGGCCCGCCGCGAGCGCGGCGTCGACGAGCAGGCGGGCGGTCACCAGATCCTGCAGGCCGATACCGACCGAATTGAACAGGGTGATGTCGTCGTCGTGGCGGCGGCCGAGACCGGGATCGCGCACCACGTCGCCGAGTTCGATGACCACGTCGTCCTCGGTGAGGTGGCCCTCGCCGATGGCGAGCAGCACGTCGCCGGACTTGGTCAGCGCGGTGGGACGGCTGTCCACCACCAGCCGCGCCGCCCCCATGCCCGCGCCGTCGATCTCGCGGTGATCGGCCCGCGGCGGCGCTCCGACGGCGTTGAGGTGCACCCCGGGCCGGAACCACGCCCCGTGGACGATCGGCTCCTTCGAGGGTGTCAGGGTGCAGACCACATCGGCGCCGGCCACCACGTCGCGGGGCGAGTCGACGTACTCGACGCCGATGCCGAGATCGTGGACGCGCCGCCGGAACTCCTCGACGGTGGCGGCGGTGCGCGACCACACCAGCACCTTGTCGATCGGCCGGACGCGGGCGATCGCCCTCGTGTGCTCCACCGCCAGCGTGCCCGCCCCGATCAATCCCAGCGTGGTGGCGCCCGCCCTGGCGAGGTGGGCGGTGGCCACGGCGCTGGCGGCGGCAGTGCGCACGGCGGTGATGTGCCTGCCGTCCAGCACGGCCTCGCACTCGCCGGTGCGGTCCGACATCAGCACGATGGTCGAGCGCTGGGTGGGCAGGCCCCTGGCGCGGTTGAACGGCATGTCGGAGAGCAGCTTCACCGAACTGGCCCGCTGCCTGGTCGCGACGGCGGCCATCGGCAGGACGGCGCCGCCGTCCTCGAGCGGAAGCACCGAGGGCGCGGGGTTGGCGGCGCTGCCCGCGGACAGGTCGGCGTGGGCGCGTTCGACCGCGTCGTAGACCGCGCGCCGGTCGATCAGCGCGACGATGTCGGAGTGGGTGAGGACGAGGGTCATGGTGGTGCCTCTCGGGAGCAGGGCGCGACCGGGCCGGTCGCGGGGACCAGAGCGCGGGGGTCAGACGCGGCCGACGTAGGGGACGGTCAGGCAGGAGGGGGCGTTCCTGCTCCCGACGAACCCGCTGACGGCGACGATCGCGATCAGATAGGGCAGCATCACCAGCACCGCGTACGGGATGTGCACGCCCACGGCGGGCAGCGCGAACTGGAGCGCCCGCGCGACGCCGAAGAACAGTGCGGCCCAGAGGATTCCGGTGATCTTCCAGCGCCCGGCGATGACGGCGACCACGGCCAGATAGCCCATGCCCGCGGTCATGTTCTCGCTGAACGACCGCACCTCCGACAGTGCCAGCTGCGCGCCGGCCAGGCCGCCCGCGGCGGAGGCGATGAGCACGCCGAGAACGCGGATACGGTTGACCGCCAGTCCCGTCCAGCCCGCCGAGACGGCGTCCTCCCCCACCGCGTCGATGCGAATGCCGGGCATGGTGCGCCGGGAGAAGACCACCGCGAGCGCGGCGATCACCGCCAGGCAGACGTAGCCGAGCGCGGTCTGGCCGAAGATCGCGGGCCCGACGACGGGCAGTTCGCTGAGCACCGGAATGCGGATGTCGGCGAAGGCCGGCACGCCCTGGCCCTTGCCGCCGTCGAGCAGCACCCGCGCCCCGAAGGTGGTCAGGCCGAGCGCCAGCGCGTTGGCGGCGACGCCGACCACGATCTGATCGGCGCGCAGCCGCACGCTCAGCAGCGCCTGCGCCAGGCCGAAGATCAGCCCGGCCAGCACGCCCGCGGCCGCGCCGAGCACCGCCGATCCGGTGGTGACCGAGGCGAACACCCCGGCGAACGCGCCGGTGAGCATCATCCCCTCCATGCTCAGGTTGAGCACCCCTGCGCGTTCGGAGACCGATTCCCCGCCAGCGGCCAGCAGCAGCGGGATGGCGAAGGCGACTCCGCTGGTGAGAATCTCGGTGAGCATGGCGACGTTCATGCCCGCACCTCCTCGGTCTCGTCGTCGGCGGGCTTGCGCACGACGGCCCCGCTGTCGAGGCCTTCGTCTCCGGCCTCGTCGCCGGCGAGCTGGTGGTCGGCGCGCGCGGACCGGTTCGCCGGTTTCGCGGTGCTGGTCCACCAGGCGGCGCCCGCGATGAGGATGATCAGCACCGACTGCACCACCGTCACGGTGGAGGCGGGCACACCCGCGGCGAGCTGGAGGTTGATGCCGCCGGAGACCAGGAAACCGAACAGCACCGACACCCCGATCACCGCGGTCATCGAGCCGCGGGCCAGCAACCCGACGACCAGTCCGCTGAAGCCGAAGCCGGAGGAGAACCCTTCGGCGAGCACGAACGGCGTGGAGGCCACCAGCAGTCCGCCCGCCAGGCCGGAGAACCCGCCCGCGGCGGCGAGGCCGAGGAAGGCGGTGCGGTCCACCGGCACCCCGAAGCGGGCGGCAGCCGTGGCGGACAGCCCGACGCTGCGCAGCCGCAACCCGACAGTGCTGTGCCGCAACACGATTCCGACCGCCAGCACCGCCAGGACGGCGAGCACGACGGCGATGGTGGCCGGGTTCCTCGGCAGGCCGAGCAACGGCAGGTGCGCGGAGTCGGCGAGCCGTTCGGACTGCGGCAGCGTCTCCGAGGAAGTCATCGGCTGCCGCAGCAGCGAGGGCTCCTGCACCATGAGCACCACCAGCGCCAGGCCGACGAAGTTCAGCAGCAGGGTGGTGATGATCTCGCTGGTGCCGCGGCGGATCTTCAGCCAGGCCGCCACCGCGGCCCAGCCGGCACCGGCCAGCACGGCGGCGAGCAGGGTGAGCGTCAGGCCGATCGGCAGCGGCAGGTCGTCGGGCAGCGACACCCCGACCGCGGTGGCCGCGATGCCGCCGAGGCAGATCTGGCCCTCGCCGCCGACATTGACCAGCCCGGCCCGGTAGGCGACGGTGAATCCGGCCGCGACCAACATGAGCAGCGCGGCGTTGTTGAGCGAGGTGCCGACGGCGAACGGCGAGCCGAGGGTGCCCTCGACGAGCGCGTCGACGACGGTGGCCGGGTCGGCGCCCGCGGCCGCCGCCAGCGCGAGGCCGGTGAGCGCGGACGCCGCCAGCGCCAGCAGGGCCACCGCCAGCGGGTGGCGGATGTGCAGTGTGGTCATGCGGGGACTCCGGTCATGAGCAGGCCGATATCGGTGGCGGCGGTCGGCGATTCGGCGGGCACCGAGCCCAGCAGCGCGCCGCGATAGGCGACGACGATCCGGTCGCACACCGCGAGCAGTTCGTCGATCTCGCTGGAGGTCATCAGGACCGCGGCGCCCTCGTCGGCGGCAGCCCGCAGGCGGTCGAGGACGAAGGCGACCGCGCCCGCGTCCAGTCCCCTGGTCGGTTGCGCGGCGACCACGGCACGCAACCCCTCGGTGGACAGTTCCCTGGCCAGCACCACTTTCTGCTGGTTGCCGCCGGAGAGCGAGCCGATCGGGGCGTCCGGTCCCGGCGCGCGGATCGAGTACTCCGCGATGGCGGCGGCCGCGTCGGCGCGCATGGCGGTCCGGTCGAGCAGCCCCCACCGCCGGTAGCGCCGCAGCCGGGGCATCGCCAGGTTCTCCGCGATGGACAGCTCGGCGATCATGCCCTCGGTGTGCCGGTCCTCGGGGATCACCGCCAGCCCGGCGGCGGTGCGCTGGGCGGGGGTGGCGGTGGTGAGGTCGACGCCGTCGAGGGTGACCGTGCCCGCGCCAGCGGCGAGCGCGCCGGACAGCACCGAGGTGAGTTCGGACTGGCCGTTGCCCTCGACCCCGGCGATGCCGACGATCTCGCCGCGCCCCACGTTCAACTCCACCTGGCGCAGCGCGGCGCTGCCGTCGGCGCGGGTCACGTCCAGACCCCGCACCCGCAGCACCGGTTCGGCGTCGTCGGGTTCGCGCACGCGGCGCGGCCTGGACGCGGGGTCGATCGGCTCCTTGTCGCCGAGCATGAGCTCGAGCAGCGACGACAGCGGCGTGTCCGCCAGCCGTCCCCCGCCGCCGCCGGTGCCCGCC
>NZ_JARWRU010000784.1 GCF_029867845.1 Nocardia farcinica
TGTGGGGGCGGGGGTCCGCGCTTGGGGGCTGCGCGGGGGGCGGGGCCCCGGGCGGCCGCCCGGGCGAGCTGGGCTATTAACTCGGCCGGCCGCGACGGTTCCAACTGCCGCAGGGCGGGCTGGTCGGCGCCGAGTCTGCGCTCCAATGGTGTTCTCTCGTCGGGTGTCTCGCTCATCGGGTGCTCATTCCCGGCCGGCGGCCACGCGCCGGCCCATCCAACGTGTCAGTCGCTGTGCGTGCTGCGGCACCCAGCCCGCGCCGGGCCTGCCGCGCCCGACCGGGCGCGGGGCGGGCACGATCTGGGTGAGCAACGGATCGGGCAGGCCCCGCCACCGCCACTCGCGCGGGTAACCGAGGGACACCTCCTCGAAGCGCACGCCGTCGAAATGGTCGGTGCGGCGGATGTGCAGGTGCCCGTAGACCACGCACTCGACGCGATAGCGGCGGTGCCAGTCGGCGGTCAGCTCGGTGCCGCACCACATCCCGAACTCCGCGCGCAACAGCCGCTCGACCGGTGTGCGGACGAGCGGGAAGTGGTTGACCAGCACCAGCCGTTCCGCGGGGTCGACGGCATCGAGCCTGCCGCGGGTGTAGGCGACCCGCTCGCGGCACCACTGCTCCCGCGAGTCGTACGGTTCGTGGGACAGTAGCTGCTCGTCGACCGCGACGGTGCCGCGCGCCTCGGCGGCGGCCAGCCCCTCGGCCTTCGTCGTGGCCCCGCGCGGCGGGAAGCTGTAGTCGTAGCCGATGAACAGCGGCGCCACCGTCACCGGTCCGCCCGGTCCCGCCCAGCGCGGGTAGGGGTCCTCGGGGGTGTGGATGCCCAGCGCGCGGCACATCCGCACGAGCAGCCGATAGCGGCCCGCACCGCGCTCGGACACCGGATCGCGGGCGGTGGTCCACAGGTCGTGATTGCCCGGCACCCACACGACCTCGGCGAACCGGTCCCGCAGCAGCGCCAGGGTGCGGCGCTGCGTGTCGACTTTCTCCGCCACGTCCCCGGCCACGATCAGCCAGTCGTCGGCCGAGGTCGGGCGGATGTGGTCGAGTACCTCGCTGTTGCCCTGATGACTGACGTGCAGATCGCTGATCGCCAGCACGCGGCTCACGACACCGCCCCGCTGACCGTGCCGATCCTGCCGACCGCCGACTCGAGCCTGCGCACCAGATCCGCGGGTATCTCCCGGTTCTCGTGGATGGCGGCCAACCGGTCGAGCAGCATCTCGACCTCGGCGACGATCGGGTCGGTGAGCTCGGCGTCCTGCGGGGTGACCTGCTCGAGCACGTGGCGGGCGAGCAGGTTCACCGTCGGGTACTGGAAGATCACCGAGTTGGCCAGTTTGACGCCGGTCAGCGCGCGCAGATGGGCGCCGAGTTCGATGGAGCTGAGCGAGTCGACGCCCATCTCGGTGAACTCCCGGTCCGGGTGCACGGCCTCGGGGGAGGAGTAGCCGAGCACCATCGCGATCGGCGTCTTGAGCATGTCGACGACGACCTCGTGCTGCTCGGCCGGGGTCAGCCCGGACAACCGCTTGGCCAGCTGGGAGGCGTCGCCCATCTGCTGGGTGGCGCGCGGGCGGGTGTGCAGCAGGGCGCGGAAGAACGGCGGCAGCTCGGCGACCGAGGCGGCCACCCGCAGCAGCGACAGGTCGATGCCGATCGGCAGCACGTTCGGGCGGCCGGTGTGCAGCGCGGCGTCGAACAGCTCGAGCGCCTTGTCCGTCGGCATCGGGGTGACGCCCATGCGGCGCAGCCTGGCCCGGTCCTTCTCGTCCATCGTGCCGGTGTTGGAGGTGTCCTCCGACCACCAGCCCCAGGCCAGGGCGGCGGCGGGCAGCCCGCGCAGATGGCGATGCCTGGCCAGCGCGTCGAGGAAGACGTTGGCGGCGGCGTAGTTGGCCTGCCCGGCATTGCCGAACGCGCCTGCCGCCGAGGAGAAGAGCACGAACATCGACAGGTCGAGCCCCTCGGTGAGCTCGTGCAGGTGCCACGCGCCACCCGCCTTGGCCGGCAGCACCGCGTCCAGGTGCTCGGGGGTGAGCGCGTCGAAGGCGGCGTCGGCCAGGCCCGCCGCCAGGTGGATCACCGCGCCGAGGGGATGCGCGGGGTCGATCGTGTCGAGGACGGC
>NZ_JARWRU010000785.1 GCF_029867845.1 Nocardia farcinica
GTGCGTCACTGCGCGCGCCGGTTCGAGGGGCTCTCCGGCGATGTCCTCGGCGCGGCGACCGAGGTGGCGGTCGCGGTCGCGGCGATCGGCTTCTCTCTGGCAACCCCCTGATTCCGGGGGCGCGCTTCCGGGAACGGCCGGTCACCGAGGGACGAACCCAACTGACCGGTACTTATCTCGCCGATGCGCGGGGGTGGGCACGATACGCCTAGGGTGGGGCGTATGTCTTCCGACCGTCTGTATTTCCGGCAGCTGCTGGCCGGGCGCGACTTCGCCGTCGGCGACCCGATCGCGACCCAGATGCGAAACTTCGCCTACCTGATCGGGGACCGGGAGGCCGGTGAATGCGTGGTGGTCGACCCGGCCTATGCGGCAGGTGATCTGGTCGACATCGCCGAGAGCGACGGCCTACGCCTGACCGGCGTGCTCGCCACCCACCACCATCCCGATCACGTGGGCGGCAGCATGCTCGGCTTCACCCTGCGCGGCGTGGCCGAACTGCTGGAGAAACAGCCCGTCCCGGTACATGTGAACAGTCAGGAACTTTCCTGGGTCGCCGATGTGACCGGCATCGCGCCGAGCGAACTCACCGGACACCAGCACGGCGACACCATCGAGGTCGGCGCGGTGCGCGTGGAGCTGCTGCACACTCCCGGCCACACCCCGGGCAGCCAGTGTTTCCTGGTGGACAACCGGCTCGTCGCCGGCGACACCCTGTTCGTCGACGGCTGCGGCCGCACCGACTTCCCCGGCGGCGACAGCGACGAGATGTTCCGCAGCCTGCGCTATCTGGCGGGCCTGCGGGGCGATCCGGTGGTCTACCCCGGCCACTGGTACTCCCAGGAGCCGAGCGCGGCGCTGTCGACGATCAAGGACAACAACTACGTCATGCGCCCGCAGACCCTCGAGCAGTGGCACATGCTCATGCCGGGCTGATCGGCCCGCGACCGCCCGGCGGATCGCCGCCGGGCGCTCAGGCCTTGCGCATCCAGCCGTGGACGTCGGCGAAGGTGCCGCGCTGGATGCCGGTCAGCGTCTCGCGCAGCGCCATGGTCACCTCGCCGGGCTCACCGCCGCCGATGGTGAACTCGCCGTCGGTGGAGCGCACCCAGCCGACCGGGGTGATGACCGCGGCGGTGCCGCAGGCGAAGACCTCGCTGATCTCGCCGGAGGCCGCGCCCTCGCGCCACTCCTCGACGGTGATCTTGCGCTCCTCGACCTGGTAGCCGGAGTCGGCGGCCAGGGTCAGCAGCGAATCGCGGGTGATGCCGGGCAGCAGCGAACCGGACAGCTCCGGGGTCACCAGGCGGGCGTTCGAGCCGGAGCCGAAGACGAAGAACAGGTTGTTGGTGCCCATCTCCTCGACGTAGCGGCGCTCGCAGGCGTCCAGCCACACCACCTGGTCGCAGCCCTTCTCCGAGGCCTGCGCCTGGGCGAGCAGCGAGGCCGCGTAGTTGCCCGCGACCTTCGCCTCGCCGGTGCCGCCGGGGGCGGCGCGCACGTACTCGGTGGACAGCCACACCCGCACCGGCTTGACCCCGCGCGGGAAGTACGCGCCCGCGGGCGATCCGAGCAGCAGGTACTTGTAGGAGGAGGCCGGCTTCACGCCGAGGCCCGCCTCGGTGGAGAACAGGAACGGCCGCAGGTACAGCGATTCCTCACCGCCCGCAGCGGGCACCCAGCGCTCGTCGACCCCGAGCAGCTGGTGCACCGACTCGATGAACAGCTCCTCGGGCAGCTCGGCCATCGCCATGCGGCGCGCCGAACGACGGAAGCGCGCGGCGTTGGCGTCGATGCGGAAGGTGGCGACGCTGCCGTCGGGCTGACGATAGGCCTTGAGTCCCTCGAAGATCGCCTGGCCGTAGTGGAAGACCATGGTGGCCGGGTCCAGCGACAGCGGCCCGTACGGCTCGACCTTGGCGTTGATCCAGCCCTGGCCCTCGACGTAGTCGATGGACACCATGTGGTCGGTGAAGTGCCGACCGAATCCCGGTGCCGCCAGGATCTCCGCTACCCGCTGATCCGACTGGGGAGCGGGATGAGGAACACGGGCGAACTGTGCGGCAACGGTCATGGCGATGATCCTAATCCGGTCGATTCAGGATGTGCGCGGCGGCAGGAAGGGCGGCTTGACCACCTCGCAGCGCAGGGCGCGCCCGCGTACGTCCACCTCGACCTCCGCGCCCGGCTCGATCCCGGCGCCGGTGTCGAGCAAGGCCAGGGCGATGCCGATCTTCAGCGTCGGGGAGAAGGTGCCCGAGGTCGTACGGCCGATGGGCACGCCAGCACGCGAGACGGTCTGATCCTGGCGCAGCACACCGCGATCCAGCGCGCGCAACCCGAACAGGGTGCGCCGAGGGCCCGCCGCCTTCTCCGCCTCCAGCGCCTGCTTGCCCCAGAACCGCGGCTTGGACCAGGCCACCGCCCAGCCGACCCTGGCCTGCACCGGGGTGATCTCGGTGGACAGTTCGTGCCCGTGCAGCGGGTAGCCCATCTCGGTGCGCAGCGTGTCGCGCGCGCCGAGCCCGGCCGGCTGCCCGCCCGCGGCCTTCACCTGGTCGGCCAGCGCGAGGAACACCGCCTCGGCGTCGGCCCAGCGCGGCAGCACCTCGTAGCCGTGTTCCCCGGTGTAACCGGTGCGGCACACCCGGACCGGCCTGCCCTGCCACCGCGCGTCGGCGAAGGCCATGTACTCCATGTCCGAGGGCAGGCCGAGTGCGTCGAGCACGCCGGCCGCGGCCGGGCCCTGCACCGCGAAGACGGCGAACACGCGGGGCTGGGGGGTCGCGGTCACGCCCAGCGGCGCGGCCGCCGCCCGGCGGCGCCCCCCCACGGCGGGGTTGGGGGGGGTGGGGACGGGGGTGATCTGC
>NZ_JARWRU010000786.1 GCF_029867845.1 Nocardia farcinica
CCCCCCCCCCCCCCCCCCCCCCCCCCCCCCCCCCCCCCCCCCCCCGCCGCCGCCCTCCCCCCTCCCGCGCCCCCCCCCCCCGCGGGCCCCCCCGGCGGGCGGCCCCCCCCCCCCCGCCCCCCGCCCCGCCCCCCGGTCGGATGCGCGTGCTCAGTGCGCGTGCTCGGCGAAGCGCTGCCGCAGTTCGCGCTTGAGGATCTTGCCGCTCGGGTTCTTGGGCAGCTCGTCGGTGAACACGATCCGCTTGGGCAGCTTGAAGCCGGCCAGCCGGGGGCGCAGCTCGTCGATCACCCGCTCCTCGGTGAGCTCGTGGCCGTCCTGGGCGACGATCACCGCCGTCACCGCCTCGATCCAGGTGGGGTGCGGGGTGCCGAAGACGGCCGCCTCGGCCACGCCCGTGACCGTGTAGAGGGCCTCCTCCACCTCGCGGCTGGCCACGTTCTCGCCGCCGGTCTTGATCATGTCCTTCTTGCGGTCGACCACGCTGAGGTAGCCGTCCTCGCTCATGATGCCCAGGTCGCCGGAGTGGAACCAGCCGTTGCGGAAGGCCTCGGCGGTCTTGGCCTCGTCGTCGAGATAGCCGAGGGTGGCGTGCGGGCTGCGGTGCACGATCTCGCCCAGCTCGCCCGGTGGCAGCGGGTTGTCCTCGTCGTCGACGATGATCGTCTCCACGTGCAGGGCCGGGCGGCCGGCCGAGCCCGCGTGGGCGAGCTGTTCGTGTGGCCGCAGGATGGTCGCCACCGGCGACATCTCGGTCTGGCCGTAGAAGTTCCACAGCGACAGCCCCGGCAGCGCGGTGCGGATCTGCTCGAGCACCGCCACCGGCATGGGGGAGGCGCCGTAATACCCCTTCGTCAGCGAGGACAGGTCGGTCTCGGCGAAGCGCGGCGACTGCAACAGCGCGATCCACACCGTCGGCGGGGCGAAGAACTTGGTGGCCCGCTCGCGCTCGATGGTGGCCAGCACCGTCGCCGGGTCGGGACCGGACAGGATGATGCTGGAGGCGCCGAGGTAGATGTCGGGCAGCAGGAAGCAGTCCATCTGCGCGCAGTGGTAGAGCGGCAGGGCGTGCACCTCGATGTCGTCGCCGGACATCCCGCCGTCGACCACCGCGCTGACGTACTGGCTGATCAGCGACTTGCTGGACAGCAGAACGCCTTTCGGTCGCGACTCGGTGCCACTGGTGTACATCAGGCGGATCGGCTCGTCGTTGCCCACCGGCACGCCGGGGTCGGAGTCGTCGGTGTGGGCCTCCCAGGCCTCGTAGGCGCTCCACCGCTCGTCGGGGGCCGTGCCGCCGATGCGGACCAGCACCTCTGGCCGATGTTCGCCTGCCTCGACGGCCGCGTTCGCGACCGTGAGCAGACCGTCCTGCGCGACGAACACCCTGGCCCGGGAATGGCGCAGGATGTAGGCGATCTCCTCGGCGCCGAGCATGAAGTTGATCGGCACGAGCAGCGCGCCGACCCGGGCCAGCGCCAGCGTGAGCACCGCGTACTGGCTGGAGTTGCGCGACAGCAGCGCCACCGCGTCGCCCTTGCCGATGCCGCGCGCGATCAGCGCGTTGGCCACCCGGTTCACCACGGCGTCGAATTCGCGGTAGGTCAGCCTGCGCTCGGCGTCGGCGATCGCCAGCCGCTCCGGGAAGCGCTGGGCGCTGCGTCGCAGCAGGTCTCCCACGGTCTGCGATCGTGCGGTGGCGATCGTGCGGGCGAGGGTGGTCTCGTGGTCGGGCATCGTGTTCCTTTCGGCCGAGCGCGCCGACGGTTGGCGACAGCGCCGCGGCGTCGGCCGTGGTGGCGGATGGCCGCGGCGCTGTCGTGTCGGCCAGAGCACAGTAGCCCGGCGTTTGCCGATACTGTGCACCCGGTCACCCGGAGGTGTGCGGAAGTCCGGGCCTCAGAACGTCATGGGCGGCGCGGGCGCGCGGCGTTCGCGCAGTGTCTCCGCGCGGTGGCCGAGCGCGCCGAGGCCGAAGTCCTTGTCGGTGAAGCCCCAGAACTCGCCCGCGGCGATGTCGGCGAACATGTTCCGCGCCGCGTCGATCGGGTCCATGCCCGCGGTCTCGCCGAGGTTGTGCAGCACCTCGAACATCTTGTCGGCGGCGGCGTTGCCGCTGGGCGCGGCGGCCTGGGCGTCGACGAAGATCCGGCTGCGCACCGAGTACGGCAACAGTACGGTGACCTGGATGGGCGCGCCCGCCAGCGCGACCTCCTGATGCAGGTTCTCGGTGAGCGCGACGATCGCGTGCTTGCTCACGATGTAGGGCGTCTGCAACGCCTGGGTGAGCACGCCGCCGACCGAGGACATGTTCGCCACCGTGGCCGGGGTGCCCGCCTCGATCATCTTCGGCACGAAGGCCCTGATGCCGTGGAAGACGCCGTCCACGTTGACGTTCATCACGTGACGCCAGCGTTCCACCGGGATCTCCCAGAGCACGCCCGCTGTCTCCAGCCCCGCGTTGTTGATCAGCAGTTCCACGCTGCCGTAGCGCGCGTAGACGTCGACGGCGAGCTTCTCGAAGGCCTCGGCGTCGGTCACGTCGAGTACCTGGGCCTCGGCCTGCTGCCCCTGCGCCACGATGTCGTCGGCGACGGTGGCGGCCCGTTCGGCGTCGACATCGGTGACCACCACCCGCATCCCGATGGAGGCCGCGTACCGGGCCAGACCCTCGCCGATCCCCGAACCCGCGCCGGTGATGACGGCGGTGCCGCCGGCGAAACGTTCCTGCGCCGTGCTCATGCGACGACCTCCCGGCGGTGGGTACGGATGGTGGCTTGCGACAACATGTCCGACGTTCCTTTCGAGCTTTCCGTGTAGCTGTAGTTCGGCTACCGAAAGATCATCGCGCCCCAGCCGATTTCGCGCAGCACGGGCCGAAGATACCGTCCCCCAACAGCTCTCACCGCGCGATCACAGTCCCGCCCCGGTGGTGGAGCCAGGCCGGAAGATCATCAGCACGACGACGATCGCCCACAGCAGGTTGAACACGCCGGTGGACATACCGAGGCGGGCGCTGAGCCGGTCCAGCGGCACGGCGTCGTCGGCGCGCGAGCGGCTGCGCGGCGGCTCGGCGGTTACGCCCACCGGCGCCTGGACGCGGGCCAGCGCCGATTCCTGGGCGGGCAGGATCACGCCCATGAGCAGTCCGGCGGCCGTGGCGGTGAGGACCATCGAGACGATGAGCCAGGCGTCGCTCAGCACCCCCAGACTCATGCCGGTGGCGAACCCGAACACCGGGACGAGCACGCCGATGACGGCGTAGACGCGCGTGATCCGGTGCAGCACGGCGACGACCGCGGCCTTGCGGGCATCGCCGGGTTCGCGGTGCGCCGCGCGCACGGCGGGCGGATACATGCTGGCCGCGACGGCGACCGGGCCGATGGCCAGGATGGCGGCGAGGACGTGGATCGACAGCAGGAAACCGGTCACGCGCCGATCCGTTCGCCCAGGGTGACTTCCGGTGTGCCGGCGGCGGTGAGCCCCGATGCACCGGAGGTGACCGGGTCGAGCCGATCGAGGCCGTCGAACCGGACGAATCGCGGATGTGGCCGTGGCTCGGAGATCCGTGGCATGAGGATCCGGGGTGTGGAGATTCGGGGCATGGAGATCCTTCCGTTGGTGCGTGCCCCTATGCTCGCCCGCGCGTGCCGGGCGGCAGCAGTGGCGATCCGGCCACAAAACACCTGAATCCGGCCAGGCGGCGCTCTGGGCCCGATGGCGGGCGCAGATGCCCGCTACGGTCGGGGCATGTACACGGTGGCCGTCCTGCTGCTCGACGATGCGATCGCCTTCGATCTGGCCACGCCGATCGAGGTGTTCGGACGGGTGCGCCTGCCGGACGGGCGCGCGGGCTATCGCGTCGTGGTCGCCGGTCCGAAGCAGCGGATCAGCGCCGGGCCGCTGCGCCTGACCGTCGACGCCGGTCTGGACGCGCTCGACCGCGCCGATCTGGTCGTCGTCCCCGGCCTGGACGAGCCGACCCGGCCCACCGACCCGGAGGTGCTCGACGCCCTGCGCGCCGCGGTGGACCGCGGTTCCCGCGTGGCCTCCATCTGTGTGGGCGCGTTCGTCCTGGCCGAGGCGGGACTGCTCGACGGCAGGGCCGCCACCACGCACTGGCTGGCCGCCGCCGACCTCGCCCGCCGCTATCCGGCGGTGCGGGTCGACCCGGATGTGCTCTACACCGACAACGGCAGTGTGCTGACCTCGGCGGGCGCGGCGGCGGGGCTCGATCTGTGCCTGCACATCGTCGGTAAGGACTACGGCGTCGCCGTGGCCGCCGACACCGCCCGGCTCTCGGTGACGCCCTTGCAGCGCACCGGCGGCCAGTCCCAGTACATCCTGCGCAACCGCCCGATCTTCCGCACCGCCACCCTCGAGCGGGTGCTGGCCTGGATCGAGGACAACGCCCACCGCAACCCGGCCCTGGCCGAGATCGCCGCCGTCGCCGGGATGAGTGTGCGCACTCTCACCAGGCGTTTCGCCGAGGAGACCGGGCAGAGCCCCATCCAGTGGGTCGCGGGCGTGCGCATCCGGCACGCCCAGGAGTTGCTGGAGACCACCGACTACACCGTCGACCGCATCGCCGGGCAGGTCGGTTTCGCTTCGACGAGCAATTTCCGGGCGCAGTTCGTCCAGACCGTCGGGGTCACCCCTGGCGCGTACCGGAAGACTTTCCGTCCGCTGCCCTGAGCCCCCGCGGCCGACCGGCGTCGGGGAGCCCCGTGCTGGACGACAAAAATAGACCGGTCTACTATCAGGTGATGGCAGGGATACGATAAGGCGAGGCGACGAGCGCCAGGATGGTCGAGGTCATGCTGGGGCTGATCCAGTCCAGGGGCTACGCGGGCACCGGGATCAATACGGTGCTCGAGCAGTCCGGGGTGCCGAAGGGATCGATGTACTTCCACTTCCCGGAAGGCAAGGAGCAACTGGCCGAACAGGCCATCGCCCGGGCGTCCGAGGAGTTCCGCGCGCTGATCGCGCAGACCACGGCGAGCGAGCCCGGTCCTGGGCGGGTGATCGGGCGGGTGCTCGAGGTGTTGTCCGGGCTGCTGGTCGACGGGAACTACGAGCTGGGCTGCCCGGTGTCGGTGGTGACGCTGGAGATGGGCGCGCACAGCGACCGGCTGCGCTCGGCATGCGCGCTGGCCTACGAGTCGTGGATCGCGCCGGTCGCCGACTACCTCACCGATTCCGGGCTGGCGCCGGGACGGGCGCGGGAGCTGGCGGAGACGGTGGTCAGCACGGTGGAGGGCGCGATGGTGGTCAGCCGCGCCATGCGGGACACGCAGCCGATGCGCAGCGCGGCCGGAGTGCTCGGCGCACTGCTCGACGAGGCCGTCGGCGCGGCCGGGGGACAGGCATGACCAGGCGGGCGCTGGTGTTCGGCGCCACCGGTTTCCTCGGCCGCCATCTGACCGCGACACTGCTCGGCGACGGGGTCGCGGTGCTCGTCGCCTGCCGGTCGCAGGCGTCGCGGCAGAAACTGTTC
>NZ_JARWRU010000787.1 GCF_029867845.1 Nocardia farcinica
CGACCCCCCGCCGCCCCCGCCGCCCCCCGCGCCCCCCCGCCGGCCGGCTGCCGCCGCCCCGTTTCGCGTCGCGGGAGGACCGCTCGCCACAACTGCCCGCCGCGCGGCCGCCTGACCCGTGCCAGGCTGCCGCGCGGATGCGTCAGCCCAGCAGGCGCCAGTCCTCGAGGCCCTGGTAGAGCGGGACGCTCTGAGCCAGCTTCGACACCCGGCCGCGCAGGGTCTGCACGTCCGAGCCGCCGACCAGCGCGGTGGCGATGATGTCGGCGACCTCGGTGAACTCGGTGTCGCCGAAACCGCGGGTGGACAGCGCCGCGGTGCCGATGCGCAGGCCGGAGGTCACCATCGGCGGACGCGGGTCGAAGGGCACCGCGTTGCGGTTGACGGTGATGCCGATCTCGTGCAGCAGGTCCTCGCCCTGCTGGCCGTCGAGCTCGGAGCTGCGCAGATCGACCAGCACCAGGTGCACGTCGGTGCCGCCGGTGAGCACGGTGATGCCCTTGGCGGCGACGTCGTCGGCCATCAGGCGCTCGGCGAGGATCTTCGCGCCCGACAGCGTGCGCGCCTGACGGTCGCGGAACTCCTCGGTGCCCGCGATCTTGAAGGCCACGGCCTTGGCGGCGATGGCGTGCATGAGCGGGCCGCCCTGCTGGCCGGGGAAGACCGCGCTGTTGATCTTCTTGGCGAACTCCTGCTTGGCCAGGATCAGGCCGGAGCGGGGGCCGCCGAGAGTCTTGTGCACGGTGGAGGAGACGATGTCGGCGTAGGGCACCGGCGAGGGGTGCAGGCCCGCGGCGACCAGACCGGCGAAGTGCGCCATGTCCACCCACAGGTAGGCGCCCACCTCGTCGGCGATCTCGCGGAAGGCGGCGAAGTCCTGGTGCCGCGGGTAGGCCGACCAGCCCGCCACGATCACCTTCGGCTTGGACTCGAGGGCGATGGTGCGCACCTCGTCCATGTCGACGCGGTGGTCTTCCTTGCTCACGCCGTAGGAGTGCACCTCGTAGAGCTTGCCGGAGAAGTTCAGCCGCATGCCGTGGGTCAGGTGACCGCCGTGCGCCAGATCCAGGCCGAGCATCCGATCGCCGGGGCTCAGCAGCGACATCAGCACCGCGGCGTTGGCCTGCGCGCCGGAATGCGGCTGGACGTTGGCGAATTCGGCGCCGAAGAGCTCCTTGGCGCGCTCGCGCGCGAGGTTCTCCACCACGTCGACGTTTTCGCAGCCGCCGTAGTAGCGCCTGCCGGGGTAACCTTCGGCGTACTTGTTGGTCAGCACGCTGCCCTGGGCCTGCAGCACCGCGCGCGGCACGAAGTTCTCCGAGGCGATCATCTCGAGAGTGTCGCGCTCGCGGGCGAGTTCGCCTGCCATCGCGGCCGCGAGCTCGGGATCGAGCTCACCGAGAGACTGGGTATTGACAGAGGCGGTCGTCTGCGTCACCGGTTCAGTCTATGGTGGCCCGGCCGCGGCGCTTCCATGGGGTTGGCGCGCCCGCTCGGCCGCGAGCAGCACCCGCAGGTTCTCCTCGGCCTCGACGAGCGGCCGCGTCGATTTGACCGCTCGCGCGACGAGCATCGCGCCCTCGACCGAGCCGACGAGGAAGCCGGCCAGCGAGCGCGCCCGATCGGCCGGGATGCCGGTGCTCGCCAGCGCCTGCGCCAGCCGCGTGGTCCAGTCCTCGAACATGCGGGCGGCGGCGGCCTGCACGGCCGGTTCGGTCTCGGCCAGGGCCGCGCTCGCGACCGGGCAGCCCGCGCCGAAGTCGCCGGACTCGATCAGCCGGGTGGCCCAGCGCACCAGACCCGCCAGCCAGTCCTCGGGCTCGCCCTCGGCGGTGACGCGGTCGATGTAGGCCGACAGACGTGCGCCCGCGACGAGCGTGGCGGTTTCGATCAGCTCGCCCTTGCCCGCGGGGAAGTGCTGGTAGAGCGAGTTGCGTGAGGTGCCGGTGCGGGCGAGCAGGGTGGCCAGGCCCGCGCCCTCCACACCGCGCTCGCGCACCAGGGCGATGGCGCCCTCGATCAGCCGGTCCCGCGGTCTCGTGCGCATCCGACTCCCCTGTCCATCCGTGCCGTCGTCGAAGGTGTCGGCCTACCGAACCACGTCGCCGCCCGTGCCGCCACAGCGGTTGTGTCCACAGCGGTTGCGTGAACCGATCGGTCCATGATGCAATTCTAGCGACGTGAACCGATCGGTTCATCGAAAGGACCGACATGACCTCCACCGACAAGGTCGACCTCGCCGCGCTGTCCGGCCTCGAACTGCTCCGCACCGCGTTCTCCCGGCCCGGACGGCCGCCGTTCATCGGCGACCTGCTCGGCATGGAGATCGTGGAGATCGAACACGGCCACGTGGTCTTCGCCCTGCGCACCCGCCAGGACTTCGCCAACCCGCTCGGCACCACGCACGGCGGCATCTGCGCCACCCTGCTCGACTCGGTCATGGGATGCGCGGTGCACACCACGCTGGAGGCAGGCGTCGGTTACACGACGCTGGAACTGAAGGTCAACTACATCCGCTCGGCGCCCACCGACGGCCGCAGGCTCACGGCCACCGGCGACACCATCCACGTGGGCCGCCGCACCGCGACCGCCGAGGGCAGGGTCGTCGACGAAGACGGCAAGCTCGTCGCCCACGCGACCACCACCTGCGCGATCTTCCGCTGAACTCGCCGCGGCACACGACTGCCGGGGCGCGATCGGCCGCCGACAGCGCCGACCGGCCGATGCGACGCCGAAGTCACCGCCGCGGGCCCGCTCAGGCCGCCGCGACCAGCTCCCGGCGCACCGCCGCCGGGGTGAGCGGCTCGTCGAGCAGGCGACGGAACCGCTCACCGCGCTCTCCGGCGTCGGCGACGCGGTCGAGCCAGCCGCCGAGCAGTTTGTAGCCCTCCACGTAGGTGGAGATGTAGGCCCGCCACAGCGGCGAGGACAGGAAGCGCAGCTGCTGGCGGGCGCGGTCGGCGGTGACCAGGCTCCAGCGCTGCAGGAACTGCGCGACCTCGCTCTCGTCGCGGCCTCGGTCGTGCAGCAGCAGCGCGGCGTCCTGGCGGACGGTCAGCAGCTTGGCCGAGGCGCGCGAGAGGCGCTGGGCGCGTTCGCCGTCGAAGCGCAGGCCAAGGTCGGCGTAGATCTCCTGCGCCCACAGCCCCCAGTCCGGGCCCACGATCGAGCGCAGCGCCAGATCGGCCAGCCCCTCGGCCATCAGACACTGCGGGGTGTTGACCAGGAACAACGTCTGCTCGGCCTGCCCGGCGGCCACCAGGCCCGCCTCCTTGCGGCAGTGCTCGGTGTGGTGACCGGGATAGGACTCGTGCGCGATCAGGTGCGGCAGGTGTGACATGTGCTGTTTGAGATCGGCGTTGATCGCCACCCGCGAGTGGTAGTTGCCCAGGTAATAGTTGAAGCCCGACCACGGCTTGTCGCCGACCACCTCGTAGGTCACGTGCTCGTGGTCGGGCAGCGGGTAGCGCTCGCGCACCTTCTCCCGCAACGCGCTGGAGAACGCCTCCACGCAGGCCGCCAGCCGCTCCGGCGGGATCTCCTCGGCGCGGCGGTGCGCGGCGATGCGCTCGGCCAGCATGCCCTCGCCCGCGAGCACCTCGTCCATCTGCCGGTGCGCGTCCAGATACTCCTCGACGTCGCCCGGCGCGATATCCACGTCGAAATAGGCGCGCACCTCCTCGACGAAGCCGATCTCGTCGCCGGCGAATTTGCGCGCCGAGCATTCCAGCGCGCGCAGGTGGGCGTCGAGGAATTCCACCCGCTCCGGCGCGAGCCCGGAATCGGGGAGTTCCGAATGCAATTCGGCGGCCCGCCGGGCGAGCTCGCGGGGCTGCGGCGCCGGCGCGTTCGCCACCTCGCGACGCAGTTGCGGATCGCCGGTGTAGGCGTCGACGAAACCCTCTTCGAGACGGTCGAACTCCAGACCGAGCCGCAGATAGCCGGTCACCAACGGGTGCGCATCCATGCAGGCGACGATACTGCGCGAGCGCCGCGCTGTCCGGCCGGTGTACCTGGGGTTACCTTCCGGTAGCCCCACCCCCTTTCTCCCGCCGGGAAGGCCGGGAGGAGAATCCGCCTATGCGGCGAGAGCTGGTCCGGAAGTCACAGTGCCCCCACGGCATGTGTGCGTGTTTGCCGAAACGGAGCGTCGGGTAAGTGGCACGAATGAGCGAGCCGAGCCCCTATGTGGAATTCGACCGTAAGCAGTGGCGAACACTGCGCAACTCGGCTCCACTGGTGCTCACCGAGGAAGAACTGACCGGCCTGCGCGGCCTGGGCGAACAGATCGACCTCGAGGAGGTCGCCGAGGTCTACCTCCCGCTCGCTCGTCTGATACACCTCCAAGTCGCCGCACGACAGCGGCTTTTCGCGGCCACCGCGACCTTCCTCGGCGAGAAGCACCCGGATCGCCAGGTGCCCTTCGTCATCGGCGTGGCGGGCAGCGTGGCGGTCGGCAAGTCGACCACGGCCCGCGTGTTGCAGGCGTTGCTGGCGCGCTGGGAGCACCATCCGAGAGTGGATCTGGTCACCACCGACGGATTCCTCTACCCCACCGCCGAACTCACCCGTCGCGGCATCATGCACCGCAAGGGTTTCCCGGAGAGCTACGACCGCCGCAAACTGCTGCGATTCGTCACCGAGGTCAAGTCGGGCGCCGAGGAGGTGTGCGCGCCGGTCTACTCGCACATCTCCTACGACATCGTGCCCGGGGAGATGCACTGTGTGCACCAGCCCGACATCCTCATCGTCGAGGGCCTGAACGTCTTGCAGACCGGCCCCCGGCTGATGGTCTCGGACCTGTTCGACTTCTCCATCTACGTCGACGCGCGCATCGAGGACATCGAGAAGTGGTACATCCAGCGCTTTCTCGCCCTGCGCAAGACGGCCTTCGCCGATCCGAACGCCCACTTCCACCACTACGCCGATCTGACCGACGAGCAGGCCACGATGGCCGCCAAGGAGATCTGGCATTCGACCAACCGGCCGAATCTGGTGGAGAACATCCTGCCGACCCGCCCGCGCGCCACCCTGGTGCTGCGCAAGGACTCCGATCACAGCATCAATCGGCTGCGCCTGCGCAAGCTCTGAGGCCGCGCCGGGCGCTGTGGCGGGAGCTCAGACGCCGAAGCGGCGGTGCCGTGCGGCGTAGTCGCGCAGCGCGCGCAGGAAGTCGACCTTGCGGAACTCCGGCCAGTAGACCTCGGTGAACCAGATCTCGGAGTAGGCGCTCTGCCACAGCAGGAAGCCCGACAGCCGCTGCTCGCCGGAGGTGCGGATGACCAGGTCGGGATCGGGCTGGCCGGAGGTGTAGAGGTGCTGGCCGATGGCGTTGACGGTGATCGACTGCACCAGGTCCTCGCCGGTCTCGCCCGCGGCGATCTCCTGGCGGACCAGCGAGCGCACCGCGTCGGCGATCTCCTGCCTGCCGCCGTAGCCGACGGCCACGTTGACGTGCACGCCGCGCCGGTCTTCGGTCTGCTCGGCGGCGGTGCGCAGGCGCTTGGCGACCAGTTCCGGCAGGCCGGCCAGCGAGCCGACGATGCGCACGCTCCAGTCCCGGTCGATGGCCGACAGTTCCTCGACCACGTCGGTGATGACCTCGAAGAGGGTCTCGAGTTCCTCCGGGTCGCGCTGCAAGTTCTCGGTGGAGAGCAGGTAGACGGTGACCATCTCGATGCCCGCCTGCGAACACCACTCGACCAGTTCGGCGATCTTCAGGGCCCCGACCCGGTGGCCGTGGCTGACATCGGTGAATCCGTTCTCGCGAGCCCAGCGTCTATTGCCGTCGCACATCACGGCGACATGGCGGGGATGCTGTTTTCCGGCCAGCTGTTTGGACAATCTGGCCTCGTAGATGCGATACGGAAGCGCACGCACCCGTTTTCCGAACTCCACGGCGACCAACAGTACGCCTCATCGCCGCGAACGCAGCAGCGGCGGCGATCACAGTGCGGCGCCGTGGTCTCAGGGGTAAACCTACGGTAGCGTAAGTTACTCATCGGTTATGAGGGAGGAACGTCGTGTCCGACGCCACCGACAACACCGAGGCGGCTCTGCTGGGCGCCTCCCCCGCCGAAGCCGTCGACGCCCTGGCCAAACCGAGCATGCGCGGGTGGATCCACACCTGGGCGCTGGCCGTCTCCGCGGTCGCGGTCGCGGTGCTGGTCTACGCCGCGGCGGGGGTCTCCGCCGCCGCGGGCTGGTCGACACTGGTCTACGGCGTCACGGTCTGCCTGCTGTTCGGCATCAGCGCCGTCTACCACCGGGTGACCTGGCGATCGCCGCGCACCAGGATCAGGATGAAACGCGCCGACCACTCGATGATCTTCCTGTTCATCGCGGGCAGCTACACCCCGTTCGCGGTGCTCGGCCTGCCCGAGAGCACCGGCCGCATCCTGCTCGCGGTGGTCTGGAGCGGCGCGCTGGCCGGCGTGGCGCTCAAACTGCTGTGGCCCACCGCGCCCGCCTTGGTCGGCGTGCCGCTGTATCTGATCCTCGGCTGGGCGATCGTGCCGGTGGCCGCGACACTGCTGCACGCCATCGGCTGGGCCCCGCTGATCCTGCTCGCCCTCGGCGGCGTGCTCTACAGTGTCGGCGCGGTCCTCTACGCCACCAAGTGGCCCAACCCGTGGCCCGCGGTGTTCGGCCACCACGAGTTCTTCCACGCCGCGACCGTGCTGGCCGCGCTGTGTCACTACATCGCCATCTGGCTGGTGGTGCTGCGCTGAGCGGCGGCGAAGTCCTTCGGGGATGGCGATATCCCCGAGAGTGGCGATGTCGGTGAGGGTGATGACGCGGCCCACTATGCTGACTTGTCGTGTCCCCCCAGTGCCGCACGTCACCGCGTGATCGCACGCGCATGTTGCGAACGGGCGTGCACTGGTCGTGATCGCCGAGCTCGTCGCGTGGGCGCTGCGGGCCCGCTGGGGATTGGCCGCCGTGGTCACCACCGCCAACCTGGCCGGTGTCGCCGCCATCCTGGTCCAACTGTGGCTCAACGGTTTCCTCGGCCGGGTCGGTCCCGACTGGCCGCACACCCTCGTCCTGCTGTCGATCTACCCGGCGCTCGGCCTGGTGACCGGCATCGTGCTGGCCTACCGTGACCGCACCGTCAACCTGGGCTGGCTCGACCAGACCAGACGCCCGACCCCCGAGGAGGCGCAGCGGCTGCTGCGGCTGCCGATCGTGGTCTCCGCCCGCGCGCTGGCCCTGTGGATTCCCGGTGTGGTCATCTCCGTCTCGCTGTTCGCCCAGTTCACCCCCGACAATCATCCCGCCGTCTCCACGGCGGTCATCACCATCGGCGCCTTCGAGTCGGCGGCGCTGACCTTCCTCATCGTCGACCGCATGACCCGGCCCGCGGTGCCGGTGGTGGCCAGGGTGCTCGGCGCGACCATGCACTGGAGTTCCTCGGTGCTGTCGCGGGTGCTGGTCACCTGGGCGGTGTCGGGCGCGCTGCCGCTGCTCATGCTGATCGTGGTGCTCGCCGACCCGGTGCCGGCCGAGAACGACCAGATCAACACGGCCATCTTCCTGTCCGGGGCAGGCATCGCCGTCGGCGCGCTTGCCACCGCCTTCCTCGCCCGCTCGGTCGCCACCCCGATGCGCACGCTGCGTCAGGCGCTGGAACGGATCAGCGCGGGCGAGACCGATGTGCGGGTGCCGGTCGGCAGCGCCAGCGAGATCGGGCGGCTGGAGAACTCGGTGAACGCGCTGGCGGAGAACCTGCGCGAGCGCGAGCGGATGCGAGCGGTCTTCGGCAGGCACGTCGGGCCCGAGGTGGCCGAGCGCGCGCTCGCGGGCGGAGCCAGGTTGACCGGCGACGTACGCACCGTCTCGGCGCTGTTCGTCGACGTCACCGGCTCGGTGACGCTGTCGCGGCAGCTGGCGCCGGAGGAGTTCGTGGCCAAGCTGAACCGACTGCTGGCCATCGTGGTGGCGGCCACCGAGGACAACGACGGCCTGGTGAACAAATTCGAGGGCGATGCCGCGCTGTGCGTGTTCGGCGCGCCGGTCGCCCTCGGTGACGACGCCACCGCCGCGCTGCGCGCGGCCCGCCGCATCCGCGACGAGGTGCTCGCCGCGGGCGAACTCGACATCGGTATCGGCGTGGCCCGCGGCCCGGTCTTCGCGGGCGACGTCGGCACCGCGAGCAGACTGGAGTACACCGTCATCGGCGACGCGGTGAACGAGGCCGCCCGTCTGACCACCGAGGCCAAGCAGGCCCCGCGCCGCATCCTGGTCAGCGGCTCGCTCATCGAGGCCGCCGCTCCCGAAGAGCAGGTGCGCTGGACGGTCCACGAACGCATCCTGCTGCGGGGCATGACCGAGCCCACCGCCACCTGGACCGACTTCGACGTCACCGTCCAGGACCCCGACGAGGACCGCGTCGTGGACCGTGACGAGCGCGGCCACCAGGCAGGCGCGCCCGACCTGGTGGCGACCGAGCCCTCCGACAGCGGGATCACCGAGATCCGCTCGGCCACACCGGAAGACGAGCGGCCCTAGCCACAGGTCCCCTTTGCCCACAGGCCCCCTTGCTCACAGGCCCCTGACCCGACAGGCCAACGGGCCAACGGGCCAACGGGCCAACGGCTACAGCGCAGCCGCTAACCGGCGAGCGACTTGCGCAGCTCATCGGCGGCGGTGACCGGCAGGTCGCAGACCGACCCGCGGCACACGTAGGCCGCCGCGTCCGATCCGACCGGACCGCGATCGGCCAGCAGCGGGACCGAGCCCGCTGGACCGGCGACGATCACCGCCCCGCCGGGTGCGGCGGCGGGGGCGGCCGCGAGCAGGTCCGCGCCCGCTGCCGGGTCGTCCCCGGGCGTGGCGACAGCGACCTGGACGGGGCCGCGCAGCGCGGCCTCGGCGACGGCCAGCC
>NZ_JARWRU010000788.1 GCF_029867845.1 Nocardia farcinica
GACGTGGCCGGGGTCGGCGGCGATTGTCTCGCCGGTGGTCGTGGCGTCGAGGTCGGTGGTGTCGAGGTCGGTGCGGACGGTCGCGTGTCCGACGGGGTGCTCATGGGTTCTCCGGTCCGATGACGAGGTGGCGCCGAGGCGCGGCCACCCGTCTCGACCGGGCGGTTGACCGTGCGTTCCGGCGGATCGTGAAGAACAAGCGGTCGAGGAGATCGACTCGATAACGATTCTGCATCCATTCTGGATCGCACCGCAAGGAATACGGTAAAGAGACCCTTCGCCCTGTTTTTTTCCTGCCGGACGGACGGTTCGTTCCACGGAGTGGCACGGCGTCGCCGCGATGCGGAAGGTGCGTCGTTAGGCTGAGCCGGGGACCGGGGCCGGGAATAGCGCCCGGAGAAGCGCTGTTACCGGCTGGTAGCAGCACGGACAAGGAGTCAGGGATGTTCACAGGCATCGTCGAGGAACTGGGTGAGGTCGTCGCGGTGGAGCGGCTCGCCGACGCCGCCCGGCTCACGATTCGCGGCAAACTCGTGACCTCCGATGCCGGTCACGGCGACTCCATCGCGGTCAACGGCGTCTGCCTGACCGTCGTCGACCAGCAGGTCGACGGCGACACCTTCACCGTCGACGTCATGCAGGAGACCCTCGATCGCTCCAGCATCGGCGGCCTGACCGAGGGCTCGCCGGTGAACCTGGAACGGGCCGCCGCGCTGAACAGCCGCCTCGGCGGGCACCTGGTGCAGGGCCACGTGGACGGCACCGGCACCGTGCTCGCCCGCACCCCCTCGGAGAACTGGGAGGTGGTGCGGGTGTCGCTGCCCGACGCCATCGCCAGGTACGTGGTGGAGAAGGGCTCCATCACCGTCGACGGCGTCTCCCTCACCGTCTCCGGCCTCGGCCGCGAGGAGACGCCCGCCGCCGACGGGCACCGCGACTGGTTCGAGATCTCGCTGATCCCCACCACTCTCGCCATGACCAACCTCGGCGCCGCCGCTGTCGGCACCAGGGTGAACCTGGAGGTCGACGTCATCGCCAAGTACGTCGAGCGCCTCCAGCAGCGGGGCTGACACCGACCGGCCCCCGCGCCGCGGGACGACCTGCTCGTTCCCCGCGGC
>NZ_JARWRU010000789.1 GCF_029867845.1 Nocardia farcinica
ATCCCGCCCGCGCCCGACTGGTCGAGGTGCTGCGGGACTTACCTGCCATGTCCCCAGGCTAGCCGCAATCGTCCCATCCAGACCATCCGCAACACCTGTCTCGTCGGCCTCGGCGGTTCGCGACCCGGTGGCTCAGGGGGCCGGACTCAGAGGGAACGATCCAGGTCGAGCACCGCCCGGACGGCGTCCTGCGGTCCGGCGGTCTCGATCCGCACCTGCTCGCGTCCGAAGGCGTGCAACAGCAATTCCGAGGGCGCGCCGGTGAGGGTCACGCCTGCGCCGTCTCCGCCGTCGCCGGAGATCACGGACACGCTGCGCCCGTCCGGCGTGGCCAGGGTCAGCGGCACCGGTGACTTGCGATAGGCCATACGGCCCATCCTGGCCAGCACCTTCCACAGCCGATCCTCGTCCGAGGGGTCGAGCGTGCGCGGCTGCCAGCCGGGTTCGGCCCGGCGCACGTCCTCGTGGTGGACGAACATCTCGCTGAGATTGGCCACCGCGTCCACCGGCTTGAGCGGCGACCACCAGGGCGGGCCGGTGCGCACCAGTTCGAGCAGTTCGTCGAAGGGCTTGGCAGCCGTCTTCGCCTGCACCGACTCCAGCCTGCCCGCGAACGGACGGAGCAGGATGCCGGGCGCGGCGTCCGGTCTGCGCTCCCGCACGATCAGGTGCGCGGCCAGGGCCCGCACCGTCCAGCTGCCGCAGAGAGTGGGCGCGTCGGGCCCGGCCGCCCGCATCGCCGCCACCAGTTCCTGTCGTTCCCGCCGCGCCATGCTCACGAGCCGAACCTAACCGAAGCCGAGCGCCGGGGGCACCCCCAACGCGCGGGCCGAAAACGGCCACGCCACACCGAATCGGACCTACGGTGGCCTTCCCCGGTTGTCGCCGGTTAGGTTGTCCTGGCGTCCATCGGGTCATGGACCATCACACGAAGGGGAGAATCTTGAAGAAATTCTTCGCCGCCGCGGCGGTGATGATTGCGACAGTCGCGTCGATGCTGGGGGCCGCGGCGCCTGCGCAGGCTGCCTACGGATACTACGGAGCGATCGCGACCTCGCGCGACGGTTCCTACGGCATCGCCAACAACTACGGCAGCTACAGCGAGGCCGAGAACGCCGCCGTCGGTGTGTGCGGGGCGAGCTGCCGCGTGCTGGTCTCCTGGTCGAACGGCTGCGGCGTGCTCGCCAGCTCGGACACCATGTGGAGCGCCGCTGCCCGTTCCAGCTACACCGCCGCCCGCCAGGCCGCGCTGAGCCGCATCTCCGGCGGCTGGGTCGTCGACTGGCGCTGCACCGCGGGCTACTCGCTCTGACCTGAGCGCGCGGTGTCCCCGCTGCCGTCTGCCGTGGGACACCGCCTCGCGCACACCAGCGCACATCTGCGCACTCGCACATCTCTTCCACGCGCGCCAGCTAGGCGCGCGGCACACATACGATAAGGGGAGAAACGTGAAAAACCGGTCTTTACGTGCTTTTCAGGCCGCCGCAGTGACCGCCGCACGCTTAACCCTCGG
>NZ_JARWRU010000790.1 GCF_029867845.1 Nocardia farcinica
GCGGACAGGTCCGAGACCGCGCCGCGCGCCGGGGGCGCCCACTTCACGCAAGTCGCCGCTGGCGTGGGGGGGGGGGTAGTTGTGGTAGGGCGGGCGGCCGCCGTCGGCGGGGTTCGGGAAGACGTCGTGGATGGCCAGCGCCTTGCCGGGGGCGACGAACTTCGCCCAGCCGGTGTAGTCGTTCTGCGCGGCCTCCTCGCTGTGACCGCCGTCGATGAACAGGAAGTCCAGCGGCGCGCCCCAGATCGAGGACAGCTGCCGCGAGGAGCCGACCAGGGCGACCACGGTCTCGCCGAGGCCCGCGCGCAGGACGGCACGGCGGAATTCGGGCAGGGTGTCGAAGCAGCCGGTATCCGGGTCGACCAGGGTGGTGTCGTGGTACTCCCAGCCGGGCTGGTGCTCCTCGGAGCCGCGGTGGTGGTCGACGGTGTAGACGACCGAGCCTCGGGCCCGTGCCGCCGCCGCGACCAGGATGGTGGATTTGCCGCAGTAGGTGCCGATCTCGACGACCGGGCCGCCCTCGCTGTAGCGCAGCACGGCCTCGTGCAGGGCCAGCCCCTCGTCCTCGGGGAGGAATCCGCGCACCGCGCGGGAGAGTTCGAACAGTTCGCTGTCGGGCAACCCGGCGCCGGGGCCGGTGGATGCCGTACCGGGCGTGCCTGTGACCTGCTGGCTCATCTAGCGACCGTGCTCCCTCGAATATTGCTGTTCAAGAAGGCCGATAGTAGCATCTAGACACATGTCCGAACGCTATTCCAACTCGCTCGGGGTCGAGCCGGTCGAGCCGAGACCGCTCGAGGCCACCCGGCGGCGACTGAGCGGCAAACAGGCGGACACGGTCGACAGACTGACCAGAGCCGCGCTCGCCGTGCTCGGGCGGGAGGGCTACAGCGGCATGACCATTCGGATCGTGGCGGCCGAGGCCGGGGTCGGGGCGGCCACCGCCTACACCTATTTCTCCTCGAAGGAGCATCTGGTCGCGGAGATCTTCTGGCGCCGGTTGCAGGCCTCCCAGCACGCCGCGACGCCGGACCCGGCGGCACAGCACCCGGCGGCACCGGACACGTCGACCCCGGACAGGACGCCACCCGTGACGACGGCACCGCACACGACGACACCCGGCACGACAGCACCAGACGCCACAGCACCAGACACGACGGCGCACGATCCGGTGACGCCGGAGGCCGCTCGCGTCGCGCGAGTCGTGACCGAACTGCGCGACATCGCCCTGCTGGTGGCCGACGAGCCGGAACTGTCCGGCGCGGTGACCAGCGCGCTGCTCGGGCGCGATCCCGATGTGCAGCATCTGCGCCTGCGTATCGGGCTCGCCATCCGCTCGCGCATCAGCGCCGCGCTGGGACCGGACCCCGACCCGGAGGTGATCGAGTCCCTGGAGCTGATCTACGCCGGGGCGCTCATGCGGGCCGGAATGGGCCACGAGTCCTACACCGACATCGCCGACCGGATCGAGCGTTCGGCGCTACGGGTGCTGCGCTGACGGGCCGCCGCGGCGAACGGCCGGCCGCGCGCCGCTACTCCCCCGTGGCGACCGGGTTGTCCGGGTCGGCGGACCACTGCGACCACGAACCGGGGAACAGCGCCAGCTCGATGCCCGCGGCCTCGGCGGCGGCGACCAGAACCGCCGCGGTGACGCCGGACCCGCAGTAGGCGCCGGTCGGCGCACCGGCCCCCGCACCGGGTTCCACGCCGCGCTTGGCGAAGCGCGCGCGCAGCTTCTCCGGCGCGACGAAGGCGCCGTCGTCGTCGAGCACGCTGGTGGACGGCAGATTCACCGCACCGGGGATGTGGCCGGCCACCGGGTCGACCGGCTCGAGCTCGCCGCGAAAGCGTTCGGGCGCACGGGCGTCCAGCAGCACGCCCTTTTCCGCGATCCGCGCCGCCTCCTCGGCGCTCAGCGTGGGCAGCGCGCCCGCGTACAAGTCCTCGTGGGCGACCGTGACATTGCCGATCCGGTCGTCGGCGTGCCGGTACTCGCGGCCGTACTCGACGGAGCCACCCGACTCGAGCCAGCCGCCGAACCCGCCGTCGAGGATGCGCACATCGGGCAGGCCGGCCGCGCGCAACACCCACCAGGCCCGCGAGGAGCCTGCTCGGTTCCAGTCGTCGTAGGCCACGACGGTGTCGCCCTCGTCGATCCCCCACCGGCGCAACGCCTCCTGCAGGGCGCTGCCCGAGGGCAGCGGGTGGCGGCCGCGACCGGTGACGGAGTGGTCGGTCAGCTCCGTCTCCAGGTCGACGTAGACGGCGCCCGGAATGTGGCCGTCGGCGAAGGACTCCCTGCCGTCGGGCTGGGTCAGCGCCCAGCGGACATCCAGCAGCCGTACCGGCGCGTCGCCGGCCAGCAGATCGGCGAGTTCGGTGGGGGTGATGAGGGTCGTCATCGGGTTCCTGTCTGTCTGGGCGGTGCGGTCCTGGCGGTGCTCATATCGCCTTGCCGGGGTTGAGGATTCCGGCCGGGTCGAACACCGACTTGAGCGAGCGGTGCAGCTCCAGCGCCGTGTCGCCGAGGTCGTCGGCCAGCCACGGGCGCTTGAGCACACCCACGCCGTGTTCCCCTGTCAGTGTGCCTCCCAGGCGCAGCGCGAGGGCGAAGACCTCGCCGACGGCCGCCTGCACCGGCGCCGGGGCCCGGTCGGTGGGCGCGGCGGCCGGGGGGCCGCTAGGGGGGAGGGTGGCCT
>NZ_JARWRU010000791.1 GCF_029867845.1 Nocardia farcinica
CCCCCCCCCCCCCCCCCCCCCCCCGCCCCCCCCCCCCCCCCCCCCCCGCCCCCCCCCCCCCCCCCCCCCCCCCCCCCGCCCCCCCCCCCCCCCCCCCCCCCCCCCCCCCCCCGCCGGCCCCCCCCCGCCCCCGCCCCGCAACGGATTCCGGGTCAGCTCGCGTTGGCCGTGCAGACGACCTCGATGACGCGGGCGCCGCTGAACTGGGAGGAGCCGACGTTGGCCAGCGCCGCCGCCGGGGTGATCTCGGTGAGCACCTGGTAGGCGGCGCGTTCGGCCTCGGCCCGGTTCGGGCCGGAGGCCGCGGCCACGCCCTCGTTGCTCGCGACCAGCGCGCCGCAGCCGTTGGCCCACGCGGCGAGGACCTCGCAGCCGGAGCCGCAGGCGTCCAGCGCCGCGTCCCGCGCCTCCTCGAAGCTGCCGCGATCGACGCTCGTGCCGTAGTAGTAGGCGTCCTGGCTCACCGCGATCGCGGCGTAGTAGCCCGCGGCGTCGGCCGTGCCCGCGCCGAAGACCGAGCCGAGCGTGAGACCGCCCACCGCAACAGCGAGGCCCGCTTTTGCCATCAAACCCATCGATAATCTCTTTTCCAGAAATCGCGTTCCGATAGAGAAACGCCGGGATCTGCTCGTGTTCAGGAAATGGCCCGAAGACGGAATCGACGCGGAAACCGCGTCGCGCTGCTATCCCGGCGATCGCCCGACAGTCCCGCGCATGTGTTCTCGCCCTCCCGGCCGCACGCGAAGAAGTGCAGCGTGCGGGATGTTTCGATGTCGCGGATTGCAACTCGCCAGTTCTATCCGATGACCGCCGCGGAATCAACTCGATATCGCACCCGTGCGCTGCGGAAATGGGGCGGCAGCGACCGGGCGCGCGGCGTCGGCGCGCGCGGCTACGCTCCCGTCATGGACCTGGTTTTCGGGACGCGCGAGTCGGACTCGCCGCTGGTGCGGTCGGTGTGGACGTGCACCAGCGAGCAGGTCTCGGAGATGACCTCGGTCGCGAGCGAGACCGTGGGGCTGGTGTTCTGGGAGCAGCACGGGCGGCGGTTCGCGGCGGTGACCGGGCCGGAGAGCCGCACCGCGACCGCGCCGGTACCGGAGGGCGCCCGGTTCGTCGGCATCCAGTTCGCGGTGGGCGCCTCGCTGCGCATGGCGCCGACGACCGCGCTGGTCGACAGCGGGATCGTGCTGCCGGATGTGTGCGGGCGGCGGTTCTTCCTCGACGGCGCCTACCGGGAGATGCCCGGCCCCGACGACGCGGAGGCACTGGTCGAGCGATTGGCAGACGAGGGGGTGGTGGTGCTCGATCCGCTGGTGGCCCAGGCCGCGCGCGGGACGACGCCCGCGGTGTCCCCGCGCACGCTGGAGCGGCGGTTCCGGGCCGCGACCGGCCACACGCGGGGCGCGGTGCGCCGGATCGAGCGGGCTCGCGCGGCCGCGGTACTGCTGAGCGCGGGCGAGACGACGGCGGAGGTGATCGACAAGCTCGGCTACTACGACGAGCCGCATCTGGCCCGTGCGCTGCGGCGGTATGTCGGGCGGACGGCCGGCCAGCTGCGCACGGGCACGGGCGGGGCGCTCGCGCTGGACACAGCTCAGCGCACGACCTCGTAGATCAGCTTGGTCACGCCGTTGGCGTAGGAGGCCGAGTCGCGCAGACGCAGGGTCTGCTGGTCGCGGTCGGCGCGGCTGAACAGGCTCTTGCCCGCGCCGAGCAGCACCGGGAACACCAGCAGGTGGTAGCGGTCGATGAGGTCGGCCTCGGACAGCCGCCGGGCCAGTTCGGCGCTGCCGTGGATGTAGACGGCCTTGCCCTCGGGAACGATGCCGCCCTCGGCCTGCTTGAGCTCGGCGACCTCGTCTTCCGAACGCAGGATGGTGGTGGGCCCCCAGCCGTCGACCAGGTCGTCCTCGGACAGGCTGGTGGACAGCACGTACTTGGGCAGGTCCTGGTAGGCGGCGTGGTCCTCGGAATCGCGCCAGATCGGGGCGAACGCCTCGTAGCTGCGGCGGCCGAGGAGCAGGGCGCCGGTGTCGGCGAGTTCTTCGCCCTTGAGCGCGAACGCCTCGGGGACGAACTCGGTGCGCATCACCCAGCCGCCGCTGCGGTGGCCTTCCACCGTGCCGCCCGGGGAGTCGACGACCCCGTCGAGGGACATGAAGCCGGTGTAGACGAGTTCGCGTGCCATGGATGATCCTCCTGCCGATGGTTCTCGGTTCTGCCGCCGACGAGCCTAGGAACCGCGCGGGCCCGGTGTCTTGGACGGAACCGACACGGCGCGCCCCGGGTTCGTCGCGCCCGGGGCATGGTCGGCCGAAGGCGATCCGGTCGGCCGGGTCCGCGTAGATTCGCTGAGGTGAGGGGTTCGGGTCGGTTCGGGATGGTGTGTCGCCGGTGGGCACAGTGATCGGGTTGGTGATGGTGGCCGTGCTGGTCGCCCTGGTCGCCGGGCTGCACTGGTACGTGTGGCGGCGGTTGGTGCGCGACAGCACGCTCGCCGGGTCGGCGGGCCGCCGGGCCGGGACCGCGGTGCTGGTGATCGGGGGGCTGTTCCTGGTGGGCACGCCGGCCGGGCGGGTCGAGGCGGTGCCGTTCGGCCTGGTCCGGGTGGTGTCGACCATCGGCTACCTGTGGGCGGCGGTGCTGGTCTACCTGCTGCTCGGGGTGCTGGCCGGTGAGGTGGTGCGGCCCGCGACGCTGCGCCTGCTGCGGCGACGCGACGGCGACACGGCCCAGGATTCGGCGAGCGCCACCGACACGGGCGCGGTTTCCCGGCGGATGTTCGTCAGCCGGACGCTGGCGGGCGCGACGGCGGCGGCCGCGCTGGTCACGGTCGGCGGCGGCACCTACGGGGTGCTGAAAGGCCCGGCCGTCAACCGGGTCACGGTGCCGATCCGCCGCCTGCCCGCCGAGGCGGCGGGCTTCCGCATCACGCTGGTCAGCGATCTGCACCTCGGCCCCGTCCTCGGCCGGGACTTCGCGCAGAAGGTGGTGGACACGGTCAACGGCACCGAGCCGGACCTGATCGCCATCGCCGGCGACCTGGTCGACGGCACCGTGGACAACCTGCGCGAGCAGGTGGCGCCGCTGGCCGGGCTGCGCGCCCCCCAGGGGGTCTTCTTCTGCATGGGCAATCACGAGTACTACTCCGGCCCGGACGAATGGCTCGCCTATCTACCGCAGCTGGGCATCCGGGTGCTGTTCAACGAACGGGTCGAACTGCCCTGGTTCGACATCGCCGGCGTGGACGACCCGGCCGCCGAGGCCTACGACCGCGAACCCGATTTCCAGGCCGCGCTCGGCGGGCGGGACACCTCACGGCCGTGCGTGTTGCTGGCCCACCAGCCCGTGCTGATCCACGACGCCGTCGACCACGGGGTCGATCTGCAACTGTCCGGGCACACGCACGGCGGGCAGATCTTCCCCGGCAATCTGCTCGCGGCGCTGGCGAATCCGACGCTGGCCGGTCTGGAACGCTACGGCGACACCCAGCTCTACGTCAGCCGCGGCGCGGGCGCGTGGGGGCCGCCGGTGCGGGTCGCCGCACCCTCGGACATCGCCGTCCTCGAACTCGTTCCCGCCGACCGCATGGCCTGACTCGCTCGTCGGACGGGCGCGCCTGCTCCCGTCCGCGCTGTCACGACCGGGTGGGCCTGCCGTCCGAGAGACCGGGCGGCGTCAAGGCCCTTGTGCCGCAACCGTCACCGCCCGTAGCGTCGAGGATCGTATGTCGCCGGACGGACCGAACACGATGCCCTCCGGCCGGATTCACGAGGAGGCACCAGCGTGGGTGATCGTCTGGAGGGCAGGGTCGCGTTCGTGACCGGAGCGGCGCGCGGACAGGGTCGCGCGCACGCGGTCCGGCTGGCCGGGGAGGGCGCGGACATCATCGCGGTCGACCTGTGCGGGCCGCTGCCCGAGGCGGTGCCCTACGACTCCGCCACCCCCGACGATCTCGCCGAGACCATCGCCCAGGTGGAGGCCACCGGACGCAAGATCGTCGCGAAGGCCGCCGACGTGCGGGATCTGGACGCGCTGCGCGCCGTGGTCGACGAGGGTGTCGCGGCCTTCGGCAGGCTCGACGTGATCGTGGCGAACGCGGGTATCTGTATCCCGCAACCGTGGGACACCATCACCCCCCAGTCCTTCCGCGACGTGATCGACACCAATGTCACCGGCACCTGGAACACCGTCATGGCGGGCGCGCACCACATCATCGAAGGCGGGCGCGGCGGATCGATCATCCTGATCGGCTCGGCGGCCGGGGTCGGCATGCAGCCGTTCATGGTGCACTACACGGCGAGCAAGCACGCCGTCACCGGCATGGCCCGCGCCTTCGCCGCCGAACTCGGCAAGCACTCGATCCGCGTCAACAGCCTCGCGCCGGGGCCGGTGGCCACGCCGATGGGCTCCGGCGACATGGTGGGCGCGCTGGTGCGGGCCGGTCAGACCAACGAGCTGCTGGCCAAGATGAACACCCCCATGCTGCCCGACGGCGTGGCCATGCCCGAGCACATCGCCGACACGGTGGCCTGGCTGGCCAGTGACGAGGCCCGCATGGTGACGGCCGCGAGCATTTCCGTCGACCTCGGCGCATCTCAGTACTGAACGGCGGTTACCGAACAGCGGCTAGCGGGCGTTCTCGGCGAGTTCCGCCCGTTCCCGAACGGTCATGACCTGCTCGACCAGCGGCAGGCCGCGACGTTCCTCCTCGTCGAGGGCGACCGCGAGCAGGCCGAGGTGGTCGCTGCCACCGGAAATCGACCGCGCGAGGCGGGGCGCGCAAGGCACTCGCCGGGCCTCGTCACGCGCCGTAAGGTGACGGAATGGCGTCGTCGCATCCCAGTTCCGAGCTGGTCCAGTCGGTGATGGAGACCTATCTCCTGCAGGGCGAGCGGAAGTACGACCGATATCAGGTCGCCGAGCTGTCCGGGGTGCCGCCCGCGGTCTCGCGCCGACTGTGGACCGCGCTTGGCTTCCCCGCCAACGACGACGCCGCGGTCGACTACACCGACGGCGATGTGGAGGCGGTGCGCGAGTTCCGCTCGATGAGCGTGGTCGGCGGCGCGGACCTGCGCTCGCAGGCCGCGGCCGCGCGGACCATCGGCCAGGGCATGGCCCGGCTGGCGGAATGGCAGGCCGACCTGGTGCTCGCGGAGATCTTCAACCGCATCAACACCGAGGGCGACACCCCCGAGGATGTGCGGCGCATCGCCGAGGAGACGACGACCGCGCTGGAGAACCTGCTCTCCTACACCTGGCGCAGGCATCTGGCGGCGGCGTTGAACCGGTCCTTCGACGGTGCGGTGGCCCCGCTCGGCGAGGACTCCACCCGCGAGCTGGCGGTCGGCTTCGCGGACATGGTCGGCTACACCCGGCTCACCAGACACCTGCACCCCGACGAGCTGTCCACGCTGCTCGAGGCCTTCGAGTCGACCACCACCGCGGCCATCACCGAGAACGGCGGCTGGGTGATCAAGAACGTCGGTGACGAGGTCATGTTCGCCGCCGAGTCCGCGCACGCGGCGGCCACCATCGCCCTGGACATCCAGGAGTCGACCATGGTGCTCGGCTCGACGCCGGAGCTGCGGGTGGCGGTGGCCTACGGGCCGGTGCTGCAGCGGTTCGGCGACCTGTACGGGACGGTGGTCAACATCGCGGCCCGGCTGACCGGCGTGGCCAGGCCGGGCACGGTGCTGGTGGACGACGGGGCCGAGGCGCAGCTGCGCGACGATCCGGCCTTCGACCTGAAGCACCTGCGCAGTGTCCGGTTGCGCGGGTTCAACCGGTTGCGGCCGCACCTGCTGCGCCGGGCCTGAGCCGACCCGGACACCCTCGGCTGTCGAGCCGAGCCGCCGGGTCCCGCGGATCACCGACGTCGCGGGCTCCGTAAGGTCGACGGCGTGAACGCCGGAGTGGAGACGGACTGGTCACGGCTGCGGGAGCGGTACCTGCTCGCCGAGGACGACGCGGTGCTGGCGCTGAACAAACCCGCGGGCATCTCGGTCACCGGGGAACGGCACGACACCGACATCGTGGAGATCGCCGCGGGCGCGGGTGAGCCGCTCTACCCGGTGCACCGCATCGACAAGGTGACCTCCGGGCTGGTGTTGCTGGCGCGGGATCTCGCCGCGCACGGCACGCTGACCAGGCAGTTCGCCAAACGCACCGCGGAGAAGGCCTACCTGGCGATCGTCGAGGGCGACACGCTGCCCGATCGCGGTGTGATCGAGCTGCCGCTGAGCGTCGGACGCAAGAACCGGGTGCGCATCGCCGCGCCCCGCGAGCGCATCCGCTCGGCCGACGGCCGCTGGTTCGTCGACGAGGCGGATCTGCTGGCCGCCAAGAACTATCCCTCCCGCACCGAGTTCAGCACCCTCGCCCGCACCGGCGGCCGCGCGGTGCTCGCGCTGCGCCCGGTGACCGGCCGCCGTCATCAGATCCGGGTGCACCTGGCCTGGATCGGGCACGCCATCGTCGGCGACCCGCTGTTCGACAAATCCGCCCCGGCGCGGGCGCACCTGCACTCCTGGCGGCTGCGGCTGGACGCGCCATGGCGCGAGCGGGGCGTGCTCGACCTGACCGCGCCGCCGGGAGCCGATTTCTGGGCCGCCGCGCCGGAACTGGGCGATCCCGCCGCGCTGCTCGATCCCGGCGCGCCGATCGGCCCGTGAACACGCCGGGCCGTGTCGAGGCTCATGCGGCCGGACGAGCCGGGGGTCGTTAGCCTGGACAGGTGCATGTGCTCACGTGCCTGCCGCGCCGCGGCGTCATGCGGCGACCACGCAGAGAAAGCGACCGCCGATGATCCTGCTGGCCCAGGTCAGCGACACCCATTTCGATCTGGGCCCGCGCAACGCGCATCGGGTCGAGAAGGTGATGGCCTTCCTGGCGGACCTGCCCCGCAGGCCCGACGCGATCCTGCACACCGGTGATGTCACCGAGTCCGGCAGCGCCGCACAGTACGCGGAGGCGCGGGCGGCGATGGCCTCCGACATCCCGATCTACTCGATTCCCGGCAACCACGACGAGCGGGTCGCCTTCCGCACCGAACTGCTCGGGCTGGCGGCCTCCGCCGAACCGGTCAACCACGCGCACCGCGTCGGCGAACTGACGGTGGTCATGCTTGACACCACCATCCCCGGCCAGGCGGGCGGGCGGATCGACGAGCAGAGTTACGCGTGGCTGCGCGGCGTGCTGGCCGACGCCCCCCCGCGCGCGCCGATCGTGCTGGCCATGCACCATCCGCCGGTGCGGCTGCACAGTCCGATCGTCGACGACATCGCCTTGGCCGAGCCGGGCGCGCTGGCCGAACTCGTCGCCGCCGACAACCGCATCCGCGCCGTGTTCGCCGGTCACGCGCATTCCGGCGCGATGGCGGTGTTCGCGGGCAGGCCGCTGCTGGTCGCGCCGAGCACGGCCTCGGTGCTTGGCGGCAGCTGGGAGATCAGCTTGCCCGACCGGGTGATGGACTACTCCCCCGATCCGGCGATCGCCCTGCACGCCTTCGACGACACCGGCGCGCTGACCACCCATTTCCGCACCGTCCCGCTGGACGGCCGTCTCGGTGTGGCTCCGGCCTGAGCCGCGCCGCCGTTTGGCCGGGACGGCCGGGGGCACCCGGGCGACATGACCCAGCTCTTCAGCCAGTTCTTCGCGGGCGCGGCCCGGTTGCGGCACGCGCGTGTCTTCCACCCGAACGGCCTGCCGTTGTCGGGCAGGCTGCATCCCGAGCCCGAGGTGGAGAATCTGTTCGGCGCCGGCGAGCGGGCCGTGCTCGCCCGCATGTCCAAGGGCGTCGGCACGCCGTCGGGGCTGCCGGACGTGCTCGGCCTGGCGCTGCGGGTGCTCGACCGCGACGACAAACCTTTCGATCTGGCGCTGGCCACCACCGGTGAGGGGTTGCTGAGCCGGTTCCTGGTGACCCCGGCGCGCGGCTGGCGCAGCGCCCGCTACGGCAGCCTGATGCCCTACCGGCTCGGCGCCGACTCCCCGGTCTGGCTGTTCGCCGAGCCGAAGGGCTACCAGCCCGCCTCGCCGTCGCTGGACGATCTGGCCGCGCATGTCGCGCACACCCCGCTGGAGTTCCGGCTGCTGGCCGCCGGGCTGCGCGGGCGGCCGCGCGGCATCGCCGAGATATCGCTGCACCCGGTGGACGCGGGCGATTACCGGACCGACTTCTTCGACCCGGTGATGAACCATCCCGACGACGTGCGCCTGCTGCCGGAGGCGATCGGCCGGGTGCGCGAGCTGGCCTACTCCGGCAGCCGTCAGGGCCGCGGCGAACAGGCATAGTTCCACTCTCGGTTCCACCCACCCGGTTCCGCCCACCCCGTTGCGCCCACCCCGTTGCGCCCGCCGTCCCGCCCGCGCGTGAGTTGTCCACAGCCCTCGAGTTGTCCACAGGACCCCGCCGATCGGGCTCGGCGCCCGCCCGCCCGCCTCTACAGTGGAGGCATCGGCCAGGGTGAGGAGATTCACATGGGTCCAGTTCCTTCGGTACTCGTCATCGGCGCGGGGTTCGGCGGCATCGGCGCGGCGATCGAATTGCGGCGCAACGGCTTCGACCAGATCACCATCCTCGAACGCGCGGCCGATCTCGGCGGGGTGTGGCGGGAGAACACCTATCCCGGCGCCGCCTGCGACGTGCCGTCACCGCTGTACTCCTACTCCTTCGACCAGAAGACGGACTGGCCGCAGCGCTACTCGGGGCAGGTCGCCATCCACGACTACCTGCGCGAGGTGGCCCGCGGGCACGGGCTGCTCGAACGCATCCGCTTCGGCGCCGAGGTCACCGAGGCGGTCTTCGACGAGCGCGGGTCCGGCGGGGAGGTTTCCGGCGGGGAGGTTTCCGGCGCGGGCCGGTGGACCGTGCGCACCGCCGACGGCGCCACCCACGTCGCCGACGTGCTGATCTCGGCGGTCGGCCAGCTCTCCCGGCCCGCGATGCCCGACATCCCCGGCGTCGGCAGTTTCCGCGGACCGGCCTTCCACTCGGCGCGATGGGACCACGAGGTCGACCTGGCGGGTAAACGGGTGGCCTGTATCGGTACCGGAGCCAGCGCCGTGCAATACGTGCCGCGCATCCAGCCGGTGGTGGGGCATCTGACGCTGTTCCAGCGCAGCGCGGCATGGGTGGTGCCCAAGTTCGACACCGACTACACGCCGGTGCAGCACAAGCTGTTCGCGCGGATTCCCGGCGCGCTGTCGGTGGAGCGGTTCGGCTGGTGGTCGCTGGCGGAGTTCATGTCCCTCGGGCTGGTGGAAGCGCCGTGGATCGCGAAGGCGGTCACCGCGATCGCCACCCGGCATCTGCGCAAGCAGGTCGCCGACCCGGTGCTGCGCGCCAGGCTGACCCCCGACTATCCGATCGCCTGCAAGCGAGTCCTGTTCTCCGAAGACTACTTTCCCGCGCTCACCCAACCGAACGTCACGCTGGAGACGGAGAAGATCACCGCGATCACCGCCGACGGCGTGCGCACCGCCGACGGTGTCCTGCACGAGGCGGACGTGATCATCTACGGCACCGGGTTCAAGGGCACCGAGTTCCTGTGGCCGATGCGGGTGCTCGGCCGCGACGGGCGCGAGCTGTCGCGGGCCTGGGCGGAGGGGGCGCACGCCTACTACGGCATGGCGGTGCCCGGCTTCCCGAACATGTTCATGATCTACGGGCCCAACACCAATCTGGGCGTCGGATCGATCATCGCCATGATCGAGAGCCAGGCCCGCTACATCGCCCAGGCGGTGCGACTGCTGGCCGAGCGGCCCGGGCACGCGCTGGAGGTCAGGGCCGACCGGGAGGAGCGGTTCAACCGGGAGTTGCGGCAGCGGCTGGACCGCACGCCGTGGAACTTCTGCTCCAGCTGGTACCGGGACGCCTCGGGGCGGATCACGAACAACTGGCCGGGCACGGTCACCAGCTACCGCCGCCGGGTGCGCACGCTCGATCCCGACGACTACCAGCTCACTCCGGTCCCCTGAGAGCGGGAGCCGACCGGCCGCCCCCGGGTGCGCCACCGGCCCGGCTGGCACACTTGTCGCGTGAGTGAATCGCCGACCGAGCTCGTCACCGGCATCCCGCGACGCGGGCCGCTGCGGCCGATCGAACTGGCCGTGGGCGCGGTGCTCGGCGGCGTCACGGTCGGCCTGATCACCGTCGGCTCGGTGGTGCCCTTCGCGGCGGCGCTGCAACTGGTGGCCGCGGTGCCGATGGGCATGCTCGCCCACCGGTACCGGCCGCGCGCGCTGGTCACCGCGACCATCGCCGCCACCCTGGTGACCTTCGTGGCCGCGGGCGTGATGCCCGCGCTCGGCGTGATCAGCACCGCGACCATCGGTGGCATCATCGGCGGGGTCAAGCGGCACGGGCGCGGGCTGCCGACGGCCTGCCTGGCGGCGCTGCTGGCGGGGCTGGCGTGGGCGGCGTTCTCGGTCGGCTCGCTGCTGGTGTTCGCCAAGACCAGGGAGTTGCTGTTCGACACCATCCGCAACACCGCGGGCGGCATCCGCAAGATCGCCGAGGGCAGGCCGGAACTGGAGGGCTTCGGACGGGCGGTCGACACCGCCACCGAGGCGGTGCTCGACTGGTGGTGGCTCTACGTCGGCAGCGGCGTGGTGATGGGCGTGCTGGTCTGCGCCTTCTGCTCCTGGTACGTGCTCGGCTCGATCCTGGACCGGCTGGCCTGGCTGCCCAGCCGCGACCGGCTCGACGCGCCCGCCGACGACCGTCCGATCGCACCGCTGCCGGTGACCCTGCGCGGGGTCGGCTTCCGCTATCCCGGCGCCCACACCGACGCCCTGTCGGGAATCGACCTGACGGTGGCGCCCGGCGAGTTCGTGGCCGTGGTCGGGCACAACGGCTCGGGCAAGTCCACGCTGACCAGGCTGCTGGCCGGGCTGCCGCCGACCAGCGGCGAGGTGGTGCGTCCCGGCTCGGCGGGGCTGGGGCACCTGGGCGGCACCGCGCTGGTGCTGCAACGCCCGGAGAGCCAGACGCTGGGCGTGCTGGTGGCCGACGACGTGGTGTGGGGGCTGCCCACCGAACTGGCGGCGCAGGTGGACGTGGCGGGCCTGCTGGGCGAGGTCGGTCTGGCGGGCATGGGTGAGCGGGAGACCGCGACGCTGTCCGGTGGGCAACAGCAGCGGCTGGCGGTGGCCGCGGCGCTGGCGCGCAGGCCCGCGCTGCTGATCGCCGACGAGGCCACCTCCATGATCGATCCGCGCGGGCGCCGCGAGCTGGTGGCGCTGTTGCGCGAGCTGCCCGCACGCCACCGGATGGCGGTGGTGCTGGTGACCCACCACGAGGCCGACGCAGGCGCCGCCGACCGGGTGGTGCACCTGGCGGCGGGCCGGATGGTCGAGCGGCTGCCCGCCTGGCCACAGCCCGCGCGCGGCCCGCGCCGGACCGCGATGGGTCCGCCGCTGCTGGAACTGCGCGGCGTGGCGCACACCTACAACCGGGGCACGCCCTGGCAGGCGCCCGCCCTGCACGGGCTCGACCTGACCGTGCGCCGCGGCGAGGCGCTGCTGGTGGTCGGCGGCAACGGCTCGGGCAAGTCGACACTGGCCTGGATCATGGCGGGCCTGGTCACCCCGACCGAGGGCGAGTGCCTGCTCGGCGGCAAGCCGGTGACCCGGCAGATCGGCCGGGTGGCGCTGGCCTTCCAGCATTCCCGCCTGCAGTTGCAGAAGCAGACCGTGGGCGCGGAGATCGCCGACTGGGGCGGGCGGGCCACCGGCTCCGGCGCGGTCGGCCGCGCCCTGGACGCGGTCGGCCTCGACCGGGCGCTGGCGGCGCGCTCGATCGAGGAACTGAGCGGCGGACAGGCCAAGCGGGTGGTGCTGGCGGCCATCGTGGCCGGCCACCCACAGGTGGTGGTGCTCGACGAGCCACTGGCCGGGCTCGACCCGGAGGGCCGCGCCGACATCGTGGAACTGCTGGCCCGGCTGCGCGATTCCGGGCTCACCCTGATCGTCATCTCCCACGACGTGGCGGACATGGCCGCGGTCTGTGATCGCACCGTGCACCTGAGCGAGGGCAGGATCGTGACCGACCCGGCCGTGGCGGAGCCGGGGCCACCCGGGCGGGGAACCGCCGCGTCGTGGCCCGCGTGGGAATACCAGGACGGGAGTCACCGATGAGCACCATCCTGCTGCGCCGGGTGCCGGTGGACAGCCCCGTGCACCGGCTGTGGGCGGGCACGAAGATGATCGCCGCCTTCCTGCTGAGCCTGCTGCTGATGTTCTGGCCGTCGTGGACGGTGCTCGGCGCGATGATCGTGCTGCTGATCGTCATCGGCGCGATCGCGCGGCTGCCGCTGGGCACGATTCCCCGTCTGCCCCTGTGGTTCTGGGGGCTGATCGCCGCGGGCGCGCTGATCAACCTGCCGATGGGCGGGGCGGCGGTGCTGCGCTACACGCAGGTGGTGGTGTTCGGTTTCGTGCTGGTGGCGGCCTCGTTCCTGATCGCGTGGACCACCCCGATGAGCGAGATCGCGCCCGCGCTGGCCAAACTCGGCGCGCCGCTGCGCAGGCTGCGGGTGCCGGTGGACGAATGGGCCGTGGTGGTGGCGCTGACGCTGCGCGGGCTGCCGCTGCTGCTCGAGGAGATCAGGGTGCTGCGGGCGGCGCGCAAGCTGCGGCCCAAGGAGCGGCTGCTCGATCGCGCCACCGACAGCCCGATCATCGACATCCTCACCGCGGCCATGGCGGTGGCCTCGCGCCGCGCGGTCGAACTGGGCGAGGCCATCACCGCGCGCGGCGGCACCGGTCAGCTGACCGCCCATCCCGCGGGCCCGACGCGCCGAGACGCGTTGGCGCTGGCGCTCGTCGTGCTCGCCGGCGCGGGCGCGGTGGCTGTCGACCTGCTCGTCTGAACCGCGCCTTCGGTGGTTCTCCCGGCGAAGCGCGGAAGGTGTTCGCGCGGGCGATGTTCGGGCCGTCTTCGCGGGCGGAGACCCGCGCCTCATCATGGACAGGCGACCAGTTTGCCGATCGGTTACCGAAACAGACCGTCCAGATTGTTGATGCCCCCAGTTCGGCGGGCACCACGAATCGAGCGGGCGAATTCGGGCCGGATTCACAACAGGCCATAGCCGGAGCGCATATTCGCACGTAGGTGCGATGCGCATCGGCGAAAAGCTGTTGCTGCCATCACAAGACGTGACAACCACCTATCGCGAACAGGTGTCATGTCGAGAAGCTATCAACGGATCCGTTGTCGTGCGAACAAACGAATTTCCCTGCCCTGCCCCCGAAACCGGGGTTTCGTGTACGAGAATGCGTGAGGGTTCAGTAAGGTTACGGTGACGTAGCTGTTCCGTGGATCACAAGGTCCGGCCCGGCGTCGAGGGGAGCTTTTCTCGCCGGGGGCGGACTCGACAGGCTCGACCTCATGAAGATGGGAAACCTCGCATGCGCATGCGCAAGCTCTCCGCGGTCCTGGTACCGCTGATCGCCGCCGTCACCGTCGGCGCGAGCACCGCCCACGCCGAACCGGCTCCGGTGCCCGACGTCGGCTACGAAGCGAAACTGGTGGGCGAGAAGGTCGTCACCACTCTCACCAACGGCACCTTCACCACCACCGACGACGGCATCGTGGAGGTCAAGGACTCGGCCGACAACGTCCTGCTGTCGTTCCCGCTGACCTTCCGTCAGGAAGGGCTCGAGTACCCGCTCGGCCACGAGATCGCCGACGAGGGCCACCGGCTGGAACTGACGGTCGTCAAGGACGAGACCAAGGCCAGGCCGGTGCCGGTGACCCCGGTCGCCTCGCTGGAGGAGAACAACCGGGCGATGGAGACCTTCGCCTCGCAGTTCGGCCTGGCCACCGCCATCGGCGGTTTCGTTGGCCTGGCGGCGGGCGCGGCGATCGGTTGTGTCATCACCCTGCCCGCCTGCCTGCCCGGTCTGGTGACCGGCGCGAGCGTGGGCGGCATCATCGGCACCCTCGTGGTCGGCGGCCCCACCCTGGTGGTGGCGGGCATCGATCTCATCCAGACGCTGGCCGCCGAGCCGGGCAGCACCAAGTGGATGGACCAGACCGGCCGCCCGGCCAACTGATCGCCTCCGAACAACGACGCGGGGGGGGGCGCCCGGGCCCCCCCGGGCGCGCGGGCGGGGGGAGGGGGGGGGGCGGGGCCCCAGGGGGGGGGCACCCCCCCC
>NZ_JARWRU010000792.1 GCF_029867845.1 Nocardia farcinica
CCCCATCACGGCACTTCACCCCACCGGCCCGTCGCCTGCCACCCGGCGCGTCACCGTTGCCCCGCACCGTCTTCCACCCAACCCACCCCCACCGATCGACCCGCCGTCGCACAATGAGCTGATGCCCGAGTCGCTGCCACCGGTGATCGACCCCGCCACCTTCACCGCACCGCAACCCACCCTCACCGGCGCCGGCGATCTCCCCCTGCGCCCCTGGCGCGACGACGACGCCCCCGCCGACCACGCCGCCTTCCAGGACCCGGCCATCCGCCGCTGGCACGTGCGCACAGCCGACTCCGTCGATCAGGTCCTCGGCTGGCTACCATCCTGGCGCGCCGCCTGGACCAGCGGAAACCCGCAATGGGCCGTCACCTGCGCAGGCGAATTGGCCGGCCGCATCGGCCTGCGCCGCACCGACCTGAACGAAGGCGGGACCGAACTCGCCTATTGGACCACCCCCGCCCGCCGCGGCCACGGCATCGCCCCCCGCGCCGCCTTCCTGTTGCTGCGCTGGGCCTTCCACGACATCGGCTTCGAACGCGTCGAACTCACCCACTCGGTGCTCAATCCCCAATCCTGCCGAGTCGCCGACAAATGCGGCTTCGCCCTCGAGGGCACCCTGCGCGGCGCCGGCCGCCACCACGACGGCCGCCACGACATGCACCTGCACGCCCGGCTGCGCACCGACTGAACTGCCCGACCCGGACGATGAACCATCGGGTGGGACCCGCTCACCCGGGTCAGGCAGGCCCGGGTCAGGCAGGTTCGGCCGCCCGCCGTTGCGCCAGCACGTCGTCGAGCTGGCGCTCGGCCCGTTCGGCCCGTGCGAGCGTCTGCGCCCTGGCCTCCTCGAGCGCGGTGATCCGTTGCGCCGCCTCGGCCCGCACCCGCTCGAGTTCCCCGGCGGCCTCGACGCGCTGAGCGGCCACCGCCGCCTGCCCTTCCTCGCGCAGCCGTTCGGCCTCGGCCCGCGCCCGGTCCACCTCACCGCGCGCGCGATCGAGTTCCTCGCGCAGCCGGGCGAGTTCGTTCCTGGTCTCCTCGAGCAGATGCTGCCGCTCGGCGGCCAGCTGTTCGGTGCGGGTGACGGCCCGATCCGCGTCGGCCGCGCGTTGCACCGCGAGGTCGCGCTCAGCCGCCGCGGCCGTCACCTGCTGCGCGGCTTCCCGCCGCGCCTGTTCGATCTCCGCGCCGGCCTTCGCCCGCGCGGCCCGAATGTCCTCCTCGGCCTGCTGCCTGACCCGCTCGACCTCGCGTTCGGCTTCCGACCGGACCGCCCTGATCTGCTCCTCGGTCTCGCCGCGCACGGCGAAGATCTCCTCGGAGGTGCGCGCCACCACCTGTTCGACCTCCCGCAGCGCCGCCTCCCGCGCCGTATCCGCCGCGGCGACCAGTTCTTCCGCGCGCTCGGCGGCGGCCGCGGCATCGTCGGCGGCCGCCATCGCGGCCCGCCGTTCCTCGTCGGCTTCCCGCCGCGCCTGCTCCGCCGCCGCGGCTGCCATCTCCGCCTCGGCGATACGCCGCGCGGCGTCGGCCTGCACGGCCTGGACCTGCGCTTCGGCCACGGCGGGGTCGGCCAGCGTGGACAGCTCGGCCACCGCCGAACCGAGGGTGGTGGTGAGTTGTTCGGCCAGCGCGCGGAATTGGGTGAGCAGTTCGTCTGCGCGTAACCGGGCAGCGGTCACCGGCCCCTGTTGCGTCACAGTGACGTTGACGTCTGCCCCCTTGTCGGCCTCCTGCTGCAACCTCTGCCGCTCTCGCCACGCCCGCCAGCGGGTGTGGTCCGGGTGGTCGCAGTACTCGGAGGGACGGCCCGGTCCGCCGCCTCGGGTGACGGGTCGATGACAGCCGGGATAGTTGCACACGCTGGACACCGGAGAATCGTAGCGTTGTTTCCGTCGCGGCCAACGTATTACGACGAAACAGATTCCTCGCGTCGCCCCGAACCCCGATGGGCTTGTGACCGCCGATAAGTGGGTCTTATCGGCGGTCACAAGCGAACACCCCGCCGCCGAAGCCGCCCATCGGCTTCGCCTCCGTCGGATTCGTCGCACTTTCGTTTCGTTTGCGAGACGAAACGCAACGCGACGCAAACTGTCACGAAAACTGTGCTCAGTGGTACGGCCGTCCACATCCCGTCGTCGGCATCGGACGAGACAACCAGGCGGTGTGTCGCCGGGCAGGAAACAGCAGGTGCGTCGGCTCGATGAAGCCCGCCCCCGCAAACGCGGAACTCACCGTCGACCGAGACCGTCCGAGGCGCTCGGCCGCGCGGACGGTTGCATCCGGTGTGTCAGCCGCTCCAACACGGTCCGATGCTGAGTCTTCTGCACCGCCGCGATCGACCAACCGGTCCGATCCCGCACCACCGTGTAGGTGACGAGTTTGCCGAGCTTTCTCGGCGTCCCTTTCGACGACTCGCCGCGCGTGAGGACTACGGCGGCATCGCCGCCGTAGCGGCGGATCTCGAGGATGTCGACGGTGAGGCGGGTCCCCTTCAGCACGCTGTCGAACAGCGCCTGGTGGGCGCGCCCGATCTCGCGGCTGCCGCGGTAGACGGTGCCGTAGTAGGTGACATCGCTGGCGTCGGCCTGTC
>NZ_JARWRU010000793.1 GCF_029867845.1 Nocardia farcinica
GCCGCACGGGCGCTGATCCGCCTCGGCGGCGGGCAGCCGGACCTGGTGGCCGAGGCGCACGAGCGGTCCGGCTACGCCCTCACCGGCACGGCGGTCCTGGTCTCGGCGCTGGTCGCCGGTGGTCTCGCCGCGGCGGCCTGCGCACCGGTGTGGTCGGCGCCCGTGGCGGCCGCCGCCGGGGCAGGCGTGGCCGCGGTCGCCGGGGTGATCGCCCGGGTGCTCGCCGTCCTTCCCGGCACGTTCTCTCCCGGCACGGCCGCCCCCGGCACGGCGCAGCGCGTGCTCGGACTGCTCGGGCGGATGCTGCTCGCGCTGCTGCCCGGCCTGTTCCTCGGCGAGGCCGCCACCCTGGTGGCCACCGCGCCCGCGATCGACCGGCTCCTGGACGAAAAGGCGCATGCCGCAGCGAGTTCGGCACCCGAGGTCACCGCCGCCACGGCCGTACTTGAACGCGCCCGCGCCGAGCAGGCCGCCCTGCGCGCCACCATCGGCCGCGGTGCTGAGGAGGTCGAACGGGCGCTGGTGACCGCGCGCTGTGAATTCAATCCCACTCCGGCCTGCCCGCCCACCAGGATCACCGGCGTCCCAGGCGACGGCCCCGAGCACCGCACCGCCCGCGCCATGCTCGACGAGGCTCGCGCCCGCCTGGCCGCCGACCGCGACCGCGCCCCCGCCCTCGACCAGCGCGTCACCGAGGCCGACAGCGCTCTGGCTCGGGCCTACGCCACCGCGGAGCGCTCCGGCGACCGTGGCCTCGGCGCGCGCTGGGCCGCCATGCACGAACACACCACCTCCGCCGCCCCCGGCCCCGCCATGACCACCCGACTGGCCGCCCTGCTCGCCGGCCTGCTCCTCGCCCTGCTCCCCCTGCTCGCCCGCCGCAGGCTCGGCGTCACCTCCCAGGACCGCCACGCCGCCGCCCGCGCCGCCATGGACGCCGCCGAACGCGACGCCGAGACCGCCGTCGCGATCCAACTGGCCAGGATGCGCGCCGCCGCCGCGCGATCGCGCGCCGAACCCGTTGTCGACACCCGCAGGCCGGCGGCCGCCCGTCGGGCCGCCGCGCTCCCGACGGGCAGCTCGGGCTCGGCCACCTGGGCCGTCGACGCCGTTCCCTTCGACCCCGAATACGCGGCGGCGCGGACCGCCGTGACCGACGACCCGGGCAAGGCATACGAGGCGACACCGGTCGTGGAGACCACCGAACCGGTCGTCGGGACCGGCGACCGGGTGGTCGAGCCGTTCGGCGGCAGGCGGCACACCCGGGTGATCGCCGCGTTCGGCGGGCTGGAGATCGGCATCACCGAGGCGGTGCGCCCGGCGGAACACGGCCGGCCGCCGAGGCAGGCGCCGGCACCGTCGCTTTCGTGGCTCGCTCCGCTGCTGCCCGGGTTCGTGCTGGCGGCGGTGGACAGCGCCACCCGGCCGCTGCTCAGCGCCCGGCGAGCGGTCGACGCGGTGGAGGAGCTGACCTTCACGGTGCGCGACGGCCGTCATACCAGGGTGGTCACCCTGGCGGTGCGCGAGACGGCGGCCGCCGGGCCATCGGTGGCCACCACGGTGGTGGACGCCGAACCCGTCGCGCAGGCGGGGCCGCAGTCGCGCACCCCGGCTCCCTGAACACGTTTCCACTAGACTCCGAGCCGTGCTGCCAGCCGTTGATCCGGCCGGCGTCACCGGGGCGGGGGTGCAACCGGCGCCGGGGTCGCCCGGACCCGTACCGCTTCGTCCACTGACTTTCCGTGAACTCCTCGACGTCCCGTTCGCGCTGATCCAATCCCGGCTCGCCGTGCTGGCGATCCTCGGCGGGGTGACGGTCGCCGTCGCCGAGATCGTGGTGGTGGTGCTGACCGCGAGCGCGGCGGGGCTCAGCGACGGCTCCGACGACGCGATCGGCTGGACGGCGGTGCTCACCACGCTGGCCTGCGCGTGGCTGGTGCGCGCGGTGCTGCGCGGGACGGTGGTGCCGGTGGCGCTGGCCGCGGTGTTCGGCCGAGTGGTGGGCGTGCGCGCCGCGCTGACCGGCTTGCTCACCCATGCGGGTCCGGTGCTGCTGGCACACCTGGTGTTCACTCTGGTCGGGGTCGGTGTGCTCGCCCTGGGCATCCTGCTCGTCACGCTGCCCTTCGTGCCGGTGCTGCTGGCCTATCTGCGGGCGACCCGCTTCCCGCTGCCCGCGGTGCTCTACGCCGAGAGCGCGGGCTACCGGCAGGGCGTGGCCCGCACCAAGGTGCTCACCTCGGGTTCGCAGTGGCGGCTGACCGGCCTGTGGCTGGTGCAGCGCACGCTGTTCGCGGTGCTCGTGCTGCCGCTGATCGGCCTGACCACCTATCTCACCGACATCTCCGGCACCCGCATGTGGACGGTGCTGGTGCTGACCACCACCCTGTCGCTGGTGCTGATCGCCTTCGCCGAGATCGTCGAATCCTGCTCGCGGGTCACCCAGTACGTCGACGCGCGCTGCCGCCGCGAGGGCATGGACATCCGGGTGCCGGACCCTGCCGGGGAAGGGCGGTGGCGATGAGCGAGGACCAGCGGCAAATCCCGGCTCCGCCGACACTCGGCCCCGCCGCCGAGCACCGCGCGGCCGCGGAGCAGGCGGCCGCCCGCCGCGACTACGACCGCGCGCTGCGCGAACGGTTCCGGGCGGTGCTGCGCGGCATGGAACAGCGTGGCCTGTTGGAGACGCGCCGCTCGCGCACCGCCGACGAGACCGCCGCGGACGCCTCCACCGTGCTCGCCCCCGAGGCCGCCGCCCAGTTGGACCCGGCGGCACGCAGTTTCGACGAGGTCGTCTACGGCGGTCGCCCGGCCACCGAGGACGAGTACCGCAGGCTCGAGTACGCCGACGCCTACTCCGCCGCCGCGCCGCCACCGAAGCCCGAACCGCTGGTGCGCGAAGTGGCGGAGGCCGCGCCGCGCCCGCGCCGCCGAGCACTGCCGCCGCTGCCCGCGCTGCTGCGCGATCCGAGGTTCTGGGCCGGGCTGGCCGGGCTGATCGTGCTCGGGCTGCTGCTGTACGCGGCCATGCAGTCCTGCGCCGCGCCGAGCGCCCCGCCGCCGCCCGACCTGCCGCCGCCGTCGATCCCCGACCCGCCGGACGATCCCGACCTGCCGCCGATCGAGGGCAGGGACTCGATCTTCGACAGCCTGCCCGCGCCGCTGGCCTTCGGCGGGCTGATGCTGTTGATCACCTCCGCGCTGCTCGTGTGGTGGCGGGCGGTGCGACGCGGCGCGTTGGTACGCGAGCCGCGGCCGGTGGAAGTGGCGGCGAACGAACTGCTCGCCGGACAGGCCGCGGTGTACCGGCGCAGCGGCGACCACGACCACATCGCGGGCAAGCTGCGGGCCGCCGCGCTGCGCCGGATCACACCGGGGCTCGGCGCGGCCGCGGGTGCGGGCCCCGACGAGCTGATCGCCGCGATCGCGGGCCGGTCCGGGCTCGATCCCGGACTGGTGCACGCCGCCCTGTACGCCCCGGTGCCCGACGCGTCCGCGCTCGGCGTGGTCGCCGCCCAGCTTGATCTGATCGAGACGGAGGTCCGATGACGACGGACATGACGAAATCCCCGGGCCCCTCGGGACCGGCAGGCACAGCTCCGGTCGGCCCCTCCCCGGCCGGTCCCTCCCCGGCAGGCACAGCCCCGGCGGTACCGGCGCCGACCGCCGAGCAGGCGCACGCCGCGCGGGCCGCCCTGCGCGCCGAGATCGGCAAGGCGGTGGTGGGCAACGACAACGCGGTGCTCTACCTGGTGCTCGCTCTGCTGTGCCGGGGCCACGTGCTGCTCGAGGGCGTGCCAGGGGTGGCCAAGACGCTGCTGGTGCGCGCGCTGGCGACCGCGCTCGAACTCGAGCACACCAGGGTGCAGTTCACCCCCGATCTGATGCCGGGCGATGTCACCGGCTCGCAGATCTACGACCCGCACTCGGCGGAGTTCACCTTCCGCCAGGGCCCGGTGTTCACCAATCTGCTGCTGGCCGACGAGATCAACCGGACCCCGCCCAAGACCCAGTCGGCGCTGTTGGAGTCGATGGAGGAGCGGCAGGTGTCGGTGGACGGCAGGCCGCGTCCGCTGCCCGACCCGTTCGTCGTGGTGGCCACCCAGAACCCGATCGAGCAGGAGGGCACCTATCCGCTGCCGGAGGCGCAGCTGGACCGCTTCCTGTTCAAGGTCGACATCACCCTGCCCGGGCGCGAGGACGAATTCCACATCCTGGCGCGCCACGCCTCGGGCTTCGACCCGCGCGACCTGACCGCGGCGGGCCTGCGTCCGGTGGCGGGCGCAGGGCACATCGCGGCGGCCCGCGCGGCCGTCGGCGCGGTCACCGTGGCCCCGGAGGTGCTGGCCTACATCGTGGACCTGTGCCGGGCGACCAGGTCGGCGCCCGCGGTGCGGCACGGCGCCTCCACCCGTGGCGCGACCGCGCTGCTGGCCGCCGCCCGCGCGCTCGCCTGGCTCAACGGGCGCGGGTTCACCACCCCCGACGACGTGAAGTTCGTGGCGACGGCGGTGCTGCGCCACCGTCTGCAACTGCGGCCGGAGGCCGAGCTGGACGGCGTGACCGCCGAAGGGCTGCTGGCCGGGCTGCTGCACTCGGTCCCGGTGCCGGTGTAGCCGTGGTCGTCAGCGGTCGACTGGTCGCGGCGTCGGCGCTGCTGGCGGCCTGCGTCGCCTTCGTGCTGCCCTCCTGGCTCGGTGTGGCGCTGGCCTGCGCGGTGCTGGCGGCGCTGGCGGGCGCGGACATGGCCGCGCTCCCCCGCCCCGGCGACCTCACGTTCTCCCGGCCCGCGCTGACCACGGTGCGCCTCGGCCGTTCCACCGAGGTGGAGCTGACCGTGACCAACACCGGCGAGCGCACCGTGCGCGGCCTGCTGTGGGACGACTGGCCCGACAGCACCGGGGCTGGACACCGCGCCCGCCGCCTCGACCTCGCGCCGAACACCATGATCCGGCTGCGCACCACGCTCACCCCGCGTCATCGCGGCGATCGCGCGGCCGGGCCGGTGACGGTCCGGGTGTTCGGCCCGCTGGGCATGGCGGGCAGGCAGTTCCGCCGTCCGGTGCGCGCCGTGGTGCGCGCGCTGCCCGCCTTCCGCAGCGAGCGCCTGCTGAGTTCGAAGGTGCGCAGGCTCCAGCACCTCGAGGGCCGCAATGTGGCCAGCATCCGCGGCCAGGGCAGCGAGTTCGACTCCTATCGCGAGTACGTGGCCGGGGACGACGTGCGCTCGATCGACTGGCGAGCCACCGCCCGCGCCGCCGACGTGATGGTGCGCACCTGGCGGCCGGAACGCAATCGGCACGTGCTCATGGTGCTCGACACCGGCCGGGTGAGCGCGGGCCGCGTGGGCGCGGGCACGCGGCTGGACGTGGCCGTCGAGGCCGCGCTGCTGCTGGGCGGGCTGGCCGCGGCTGCGGGCGACACCGTCGATC